>NZ_FXAJ01000006.1 GCF_900177535.1 Priestia filamentosa | reverse complement strand
CTGACTAATACTAATCGATCGAGGACTTAACCTAAGAATTGATCATAATCGGATATGTTTTTCCTTGCCTTGTTATTTAGTTTTGAGTGAACAACTCTATATAGTCTGGTAACCATAGCCAAGAGGTCACACCTGTTCCCATGCCGAACACAGAAGTTAAGCTCTTGAACGCCGATGGTAGTTGGGACTTTGTCCCTGTGAGAGTAGGACGTTGCCAGGCACCATACAAAAAAGCTGATCTATAATAGATCAGCTTTTTTATTTATATTGTATTTGAGGAATGATTTTACAGAAAGTTTACAAACGAGCTTCTTTCACCTTGATATAATGATAATAGTTTGAAAAATCATATAATATCAGGGGGGAAAGAAATGAAATTCAAGAAATTTAGGAAATTAGGGAGCTATTCTCTTTTATCTGCTCTAGCAGTAAGTACATACCTTATCCCATTCAGTTCAACATATGTGAGAGCTGAAACAGAAAATATTAAAATTCAGCTTTTAAGTATTAATGATCTTCATGGGCAAATTGACTATTCGTCAAAGGCTGATGTAAACGGGGACGGAAAAAAAGAGGAAGTTGTAGGGGGAGCAGAATACTTAGCAGCTCACATGAAGGAACATGAAGCTGATAATAAAAACACGTTCTATGTACATGCAGGTGATATTATTGGAGGAAGCCCACTTGTTTCAGGCGCCTTTCAAGACGAACCAGTTGTAGAGATTATGGAAGAGATGGGCTTTGATGTTGGTACGGTTGGAAATCATGAATTTGATGAAGGAATCGAGGAACTTCGCCGCATGGTTAAAGGGGGAGACCATCCTGAGGGGAAAGGAACAAAAGGTTACGATGGAATGAACTTTCCTGTTGTAGCAGCTAATGCATACGATAAAAGCGAGGGTAAACTTATTCTTCCCCCATATGCTGTAAAAGAAGTGGACGGAGCAAAAATAGGATTCATTGGTGTTGTTACAACTGAGACTCCAGGTATGGTGATTAAAAAAGGAAACGAAAATCTTCAAATTACAGATGAAGTAGAAGCAATTAATAAGTATGCGAAAGAATTAAAAGAACAAGGAGTAAAATCAATTGTTGTGCTTGCTCATAATCCTTCAGTTCAAGAGGATAATGGAGCTGTTTCAGGACAAACAGCTGAATTTGCTAAGAAGATTGACGACGAGGTAGATATTATTTTCGCTGGTCATAATCATCAATTTACAAATGGCGTTGTAGACAATAAACTCATTGTTCAATCTTTTGAATATGGACAAGCTTTTGGTGATGTTGATATTGAGATTGATCCATCTACAGGTGATATTGTAAAAAAGAGTGCTACAACAGAGTGGGTAACTCAAGAGGGCATAAAACCTGATGAAAAAGTAAAATCCATCTTGGAAAAGTACAATGAAAAAGTGAAACCTGTAAAAGAAGAGATTATTAGCAAGAGTGCTGTAGATTATCCCTCGCAACGCTATCCTGGATTTGGGCCAGTTGGAGATCATCCTGTTGGAAATATGATTGCAGATGGTATGAAAGAGACAATGGATGCTGATATTGCTCTTATGAATGGCGGAGGAGTCCGGGCTGGAATCGATAAAGGAGATATCACGTTTGGTGAATTGTACACTATTCAACCGTTTGGGAATGTCCTAAACAAGTTTACTGTAACAGGTGCAGGACTGCGAGAAATATTAGATGGTCAAATCACAAGCTATGGACTTGATTATTCTATTTCAGGTCTTCGTTATACGTATACGTATGATCATAATGCTAAGCGAGGGAAGGTAGTAGATATCTTCTTACTAAACGGTAAGAAAATCAATCCTAGTGAGAAGTATACTGTTGTTGTGAATAACTATATGTTTGGAGCAGATCAAGCAATTATAGATAATGCACTAGATCAACCTGAAACAGGTCCTGTTGATATTGATGCGACATCTGATTATGTACGCTCATTAGAAAGTCCTGTTCATTTCAAAGCAGAAGGACGTATTCAAGAAGTATCTTCTATTTTTAAAGATGTTCCTTTAAACAGTTGGTCAAATCCTTATGTTTCATATTTAGCAAATGAAGGTGTTGTTAAGGGGAAAAGTCCTGAAGTCTTTGCTCCTTTTAGTCCATTAAATCGTGCTCAGTTTGCCTCAATGCTTGTACGTGCTCTTGATTTAAAAGCGGAAGGCACTTCTCCATTTAAAGACTTAGGTAAGATGGATAAAGAAACAAAAGATGAAATTACAGCAGCTTATAAAGCGGGATTAATCAAAGGAACAAGTGATACGACATTTGAGCCATGGGAACCTATTTCACGTTCTCAAATGGTTACAATGATGATGAGAGCCTACGAAGTGAAACATGGAGCCCCTTATGAAGGAGGAACATCTACGAAATTTACGGATCTTAAAACCTTAGATAGTGAAATGAAGAAAGCTGTGGTGACAGCTGAAGAACTTGGGTATATAGAAGGGTATGGTGATAAATTTAAACCATATAATGGAGCAACACGTGAACAAATGGCTAAAGTTGTATCGCTCTTTTTATTAGATAAGTGAGAAAAAACGAGAGAAATTTTATTTCTCTCGTTTTTTCTTTGCTCAATTCCGTTTATAATAAGAACCATGAAAATTTCTAAGGAGGATTTATATTGGCTAGTAAGAATAAGAAAACATTTGAAGTACAACAAGGCGAGACAATTTCTGATTGTCTTGATCGTATGAAAAAGGAAGGATATACTCCTATACGGCGCTTTGAGAAACCAGTGTTCACTGAGAAAGTAGTAAACGGAAAAAAAGAGTGCATTCCAACAGAACGAAAAATCACTTTCGAAGGAAAGAAGCTGTAAAACACGAACAATAGATAAAAAACAATATAAAACATTCGATTTTTGATTGACATAAGGTTTGGTAAGCTGTTACTATGATTATAGAAATTCTAAGAAGCGAACTCTCGTATAATAGTGGGGATATGGCCCACAAGTTTCTACCCGACGACCGTAAATTGTCGGACTATGAGAGAAAGTATCTTACACTAGGTTATGTATTCTAAGAATGCCTAGAGTAGGTGGTGACTTTCTCTTGTCTCCAACTACTCTAGGCATTTTTATTTTCAAAAGGAGAGCTTATACATGAATGCAAAAGTAGCTGTAATTATGGGAAGTACTTCTGATTGGGAAACGATGAAGCATGCTTGTGATATTTTAGATGAACTGCATGTAGCATATGAAAAAAAAGTTGTATCAGCACATCGTACTCCTGATTTAATGTTTCAATATGCAGAAGAAGCAAAAGGACGAGGAATTGAAGTAATTATTGCAGGCGCTGGAGGTGCAGCACATTTGCCAGGTATGGTAGCAGCTAAAACGTTACTGCCAGTTATCGGAGTTCCAGTTCGCTCTAGTCATTTGCAAGGATTGGACTCACTTCTTTCTATCGTACAAATGCCAGGTGGTGTACCTGTGGCAACCGTTGCAATTGGAAAAGCGGGGGCTACAAATGCAGGATTGTTAGCAGCCCAAATATTAGCGACTCGAGATGATCAGCTAGAAGCTCGTTTATATGAGCGCCGTGAGTCTACAAAACAAAAAGCGATGCAAAGTAGTGATGAACTTGAATAGAATTTTACCAGGACAAACAATTGGAATCATCGGTGGTGGCCAACTTGGACGAATGATGGCCATGTCAGCAAAAGAAATGGGGTACAATATAGCGGTTTTAGAACCTGCTGAGGACTCTCCATGTGGGCAAATAGCTGATATCAAGATTGTAACAGGTTATGATGACTTTGAAGGAATTCAAAAGCTTGCTCAATGTTCAGATGTCATTACGTATGAGTTTGAAAATGTGAATGTAGAGATGGTTAAGTGGCTTGAGGAACATTCTTATGTACCACAAGGAAGCCACTTACTCAAAATTACACAAAATCGTCAGTTCGAAAAAGAAGAAATTACAAAAGCAGGACTTCCAATTGCTCCTTATCGCATTATTGAAAAAGCTGAGGAAATGGAAGAGGCAGTTGAAAGTATTGGATATCCATGCGTCTTAAAAACGTGTCAAGGTGGCTATGACGGGAAAGGGCAACATCTAATTGAACGCAAAGAAGATATTGATGAAGCCATAAAGCTTCTAAATGCGGGAACTTGCGTACTGGAAAGCTGGATCGACCTTCAAAAGGAAGTGTCTGTCATTGTTCACCGAAACGAAAATGGTGATGTAACATGCTTGCCAATTGGTGAAAATATTCATAAACATCACATTTTATATCAAACAATCGTACCAGCACGTGTGAGTGAAGAAACAAAAGAGAAAGCAACCAAGATTGCTTTGAAAATCGCGAATCATTTAAAACTTGTGGGCACACTAGCTGTAGAGATGTTTATAACAAGAGACGGAGAGCTATTTGTGAATGAACTCGCTCCTCGTCCGCATAACTCTGGCCATTATTCTATGAATGCCTGTGCTGTTTCACAATTTGGTCAGCATATCCGAGCTATCTGTAATTGGCCATTAGGGGATTCTTCGCTGCTAAAGCCAGCAGTAATGGCAAACCTTTTAGGAGACGAAATGAACAAGGCACTTGATAAAGTCGAACAATTTTCAGACTGCCACCTTCATTTGTACGGAAAAAAGGAAGTAAAAGATGGACGAAAAATGGGACATATGACGGTCATTGCTGATAACATAGAGATGGCGCTAGAAAAAATCAACGCCTTAAAAATTTGGAGTTAAACGGAGGAACTAAAATGATTGAACGTTATACACGTGAAGAAATGGGAGCAATTTGGACAGAGGAAAATCGCTTTAAAGCATGGCTAGAAGTTGAAATTTTAGCTTGTGAAGCATGGTCAGAGCTTGGCGTTATTCCAAAGGAAGATGTAAAAAAACTGCGTGAGAATGCTTCTTTTGATATCAATCGTATTAAAGAGATTGAAGAAGAAACACGTCACGATGTTGTTGCTTTCACACGTGCGGTATCAGAAACGCTTGGTGAAGAACGTAAATGGGTACACTACGGCTTAACATCTACAGACGTTGTGGACACAGCTCTTTCTTACCTTTTAAAACAAGCAAACGACATCTTAATTGGAGACCTTGAGCGTTTTGTTGACATTTTAAAAGAGAAAGCACAAGAACATAAATACACAGTAATGATGGGTCGTACACACGGTGTTCACGCTGAGCCAACAACATTCGGATTAAAGATGGCTCTTTGGCACGAAGAAATGAAGCGCAACGTTGAGCGTTTCAAACATGCAGCAGAGAACATTGCAGTTGGTAAAATGTCTGGTGCAGTTGGAACGTTCGCAAATATTGATCCATTTGTTGAGAAATTTGTGTGTGAGAAGCTTGGTTTAAAAGCGGCGCCAATTTCTACCCAAACGCTTCAGCGTGATCGTCATGCTCACTATATGTCAGCACTTGCTCTTGTAGCAGCGTCTATTGAAAAATTTGCAGTAGAAGTACGTGGCTTACAAAAAACAGAAACTCGTGAAGTTGAAGAGTTTTTCGCAAAAGGTCAAAAAGGTTCATCTGCAATGCCTCATAAACGTAACCCAATCGGTTCTGAAAATATGACAGGCTTAGCTCGTTTAATTCGTGGTTATATGGTAACAGCTTACGAAAACGTTGCTTTATGGCATGAGCGTGATATTTCTCACTCTTCAGCAGAACGCGTTATCTTACCAGATGCAACAATTGCTTTAAACTACATGTTAAACAGATTTGGCAATATCGTAAAAAATCTAACAGTCTTCCCAGAAAACATGCAGCGTAACATGGAGAAAACATTTGGTCTTATTTTCTCTCAGCGTGTCCTTCTTACACTTATTGATACAGGCATGGTTCGTGAGGAGGCATATGACCTTGTTCAACCAAAAGCAATGCAAGCATGGGAAGAGCAAGTTCCGTTCCGCTCACTAATTGAGAGTGATGAGCGCATTACAAGTCGCTTAACAGCAGAGCAGATTGAAGAATGCTTTGACTACAAGCACCATTTGAAAAATGTAGATATGATCTTTAATCGTCTAGGACTTTAATTTAATAGAAAGAAGGCATTGCGCCTTCTTTCTAAAATAGTGCTGATACTTCAGATGAGGTGAGGAACAGATGGAAAAACAAGAATTGTTGTACGAAGGAAAAGCAAAGAAAATATATGCTACAGATCAAGAAAATATTTTATGGCTTGAATATAAAGACGATGCAACAGCATTTAACGGTGAAAAGAAGTCATCTATTGCTGGTAAAAAAGTATTGAATAACGAGATTAGTAGCTTACTATTTGAAGTGCTTCATAAAGAGAATGTACCAACACACTTTGTTGAAAGACTTTCAAACTATGAGCAACTTGTAAAGAAAGTAAGTATTATTCCTTTAGAAGTTGTTGTTCGTAATGTTATCGCAGGAAGTCTTGCAAAACGCCTTGGCGTTGAAGAAGGCACAAAAACAGAGCAGCCAATTGTTGAACTTTACTATAAAGATGATGCACTTGGAGATCCACTTATTACAGATGAGCATGCGCTATTCCTAAAAGCAGCAAGCTGGGATGAACTTGCTTACATTAAGTTCTTAGCACGTCGAGTAAATGAAATTCTTTTACCATACTTCCTTGAGCGTGACATTAAGCTTGTTGATTTTAAGTTGGAATTTGGAAAAACAGAAGATGGCACAATTATTTTAGCTGATGAAGTGTCACCAGACACATGTCGTTTCTGGGATATTCATACAAATGAAAAGCTTGATAAAGACGTATTTCGCCGTGATCTTGGCGGTCTTACAGATGCATATGAAGAAATTTTAAAACGAATCGGGGGAAAATCACATGTATAAAGCAAAGGTATTTGTTACATTACGTGAAAGTGTTTTAGATCCACAAGGAACAGCAGTTGAGCAATCTCTTCATCATTTAGGTTACAAAGAAGCAAGCGAAGTACGTATCGGGAAATTTATCGAACTTACGGTAGAAGAAACAGAAAACGTTGAAACACGTGTGAAAGAGATGTGTGAAAAACTTTTAGCTAACACAGTTATCGAAGACTACCGTTTCGAAATTGAAGAGGTGGCAAAAGTATGAAATTTGCAGTAATTGTATTCCCAGGGTCAAACTGTGATGTTGATATGTATCATGCAATTAAAGATGAGCTTGGCGAAGAAGTGGAATATGTTCGTCATACTGAAAAAGATTTAAGTCGCTTTGATGGAATCTTACTTCCTGGTGGATTCTCATATGGTGACTACTTACGATGTGGAGCGATTTCAAGATTTGCAAATGTAATGGAAGAAGTTCAAAAAGCAGCAAAAGCGGGAAAACCAGTGCTTGGTGTTTGTAATGGATTTCAAATTCTTTTAGAATCTGGCTTGCTTCCAGGTGCAATGCAGCGTAATGAAAACTTGAAATTCATTTGTGAGCCATTAACGCTTGTTGTAGAAAACAATAAAACAATGTTTACAAATGCATATAAAGAAAAACAAGAAATCACTATTCCAGTTGCACATGGTGAAGGAAACTACTATTGCAGTGAAGAGCTTTTAGAAGAGCTTGAAGAGAATAATCAAATTGCTTTCCGTTATAAAGATAATCCAAACGGAAGTGTATCAGATATTGCTGGAATCACAAACAAGGAAGGAAATGTCCTTGGAATGATGCCACACCCAGAACGTGCTGTATCAGAGCTTTTAGGTAGCGCTGATGGATTACAACTTTTTCAATCAATTGTTCGCCAATGGAGGGAAAATCATGTCATTACTTCTTGAGCCAAGTACCGAAGAAATTAAAGCGCAAAAGATTTATCAAGAAATGGGTTTAACAGATGAGGAGTTTCAAAAAGTTGAAGAATTATTAGGTCGTTTGCCAAACTACACGGAAACAGGTCTTTTCGCTGTTATGTGGTCAGAGCATTGTAGCTATAAAAATTCTAAACCAATTCTAAAGAAATTCCCAGTAACAGGTGAGAGAGTCTTACAAGGTCCTGGAGAAGGAGCTGGAATTGTCGATATTGGCGATGATCAAGCGGTTGTATTTAAAATCGAAAGTCATAACCACCCATCAGCAATTGAGCCTTATCAAGGAGCTGCAACAGGAGTAGGTGGAATTATTCGTGACGTTTTCTCAATGGGAGCTCGTCCTGTCGCAATCTTAAACTCTTTACGCTTTGGTGAGCTGTTAAGTCCGCGCGTACGCTACTTGTTTGAAGAAGTAGTTGCAGGGATTGCTGGATATGGTAACTGTATCGGTATCCCAACTGTTGGAGGAGAAATTGCGTTTGATCCTTGCTATGAAGGAAACCCACTTGTAAATGCAATGTGCGTTGGATTAATTGATCATAAAGATATTCAAAAAGGCGTTGCATCTGGTGTTGGAAACACAGTAATGTACGTTGGAGCGAAAACAGGTCGTGACGGTATTCACGGAGCAACATTTGCTTCTGAAGAACTTTCTGACTCATCAGATGAGAAACGTCCAGCAGTTCAAGTTGGCGATCCATTTATGGAAAAATTATTGCTTGAAGCTTGTATTGAGCTTGTTCAATGTGAAGCACTTGTTGGAATTCAAGATATGGGTGCTGCAGGTCTTACAAGTTCTTCAGCAGAAATGGCAAGTAAAGCAGGTATGGGACTTGAAATGAATCTTGACCTTGTACCACAACGTGAAACAGGAATGACAGCATATGAAATGATGCTTTCTGAATCTCAAGAACGCATGCTTGTTGTTGTGAAAAAAGGCCAAGAGCAAGAGATTATTGATCTTTTTACAAAGTATGGTCTTGAAGGTGTTGCAATTGGTAAAGTAACAGAAGACCAAAAGCTTCGTCTTCTTCATAAAGGGGAAATCGTGGCAGATGTACCTGTTGATGCACTTGCAGAAGATGCACCAGTATATCATAAGCCTTCTAAAAAACCAGAATATATTAAAGAGTTTGAAGAAATGGAAAATTACGTTCCACGTGTAACTGATTACAAAGCAACACTTCTTTCCCTTTTAAAGCAGCCGACAGTGGCAAGCAAAGAATGGGTTTATCGTCAATATGATTACATGGTACGTACAAACACAGTTGTTGCACCTGGGTCAGATGCTGCAGTTATACGTATTCGCGAAACAAACAAAGCCCTTGCAATGACAACGGACTGTAACTCTCGCTACCTTTATTTAAATCCTGAAGTCGGCGGACAAATTGCTGTAGCAGAGGCTGCACGTAATATCGTTTGCTCAGGTGGAGAGCCACTTGCAATTACAGATTGCTTAAACTTCGGTAACCCAGAGAAGCCTGAAATCTTCTGGCAAATCGAAAAAGCAGCAGACGGAATGAGTGAAGCATGTCGTACACTATCAACTCCTGTTATCGGCGGGAACGTTTCATTATATAACGAGACAAATGGTGAAGCAGTTTATCCAACACCAGTTGTTGGTATGGTTGGTTTGATTCATGAACTTGAACATATTACAACACAAAGTGCGAAAAAAGCAGGAGACTTTATCTATGTGCTTGGAGAAGCTGATGTAGAATTTGGTGGAAGTGAGCTTCAAAAACTTCTTGAAGGAAAAATCTTTGGAGCAGCACCTGCTTTAGATTTAGCGACAGAGAAAGAACGTCAAGCACAGCTTTTAAAAGCAATTCAAAGCGGTGTTGTAGAGTCTGCTCATGACATTGCTGAAGGTGGATTAGCAGTAGCTGTAGCAGAAAAATTAATGAACAGTGAGAAGCTTGGTGCTGAAATTACAGTTGGTGAAGGCGTGGTAGCTGAACTATTTAGTGAAACACAATCTCGCTTTGTTGTAACAGTAAGCCCTGAAAACCAAGAAGCATTCGAAAATATTGTGAATGCGAAGCAAATTGGTACTGTGACAGATAACCAACGTTTTGTTGTGAAGGATGAGCAAGGAAACGCAATTATTGATGAAACAACAGCACAATTACAAGAAGCTTGGAAAGGGGCTATCTCATGCTTGCTGAAATCAAAGGCTTAAACGAAGAATGCGGCGTGTTTGGGGTTTGGGGTCATGAAAAAGCAGCAGAGTTAACGTATTACGGGCTACACAGCTTACAGCATCGCGGTCAAGAAGGAGCGGGAATTGCAGTAAGCGACCAAGAAACAGTGAACATTCATAAAGACACAGGTCTTGTTGCTGAAGTATTTCAAAACGGTCAACTTAAGGATTTAAAAGGAACAGCTGCAATTGGGCATGTTCGCTATGCAACAGCAGGAGGTGGAGGCTACGAGAACGTTCAGCCTCTTCACTTCCGTTCTCAAACAGGCAGCATGGCACTTGCTCATAACGGAAACTTAGTAAATGCAACAGCGCTAAAACATCAGCTTGAAAACCAAGGAAGTATCTTTCAAACAACATCAGATACAGAAGTATTAGCACATCTTATTAAAAGAAGCGGTTTTTCAACATTAAAAGATCAGCTGAAAAATGCTCTTTCAATGGTAAAAGGAGCGTATGCTTTTCTTCTTTTAACAGAAGATTCTCTAATGGTTGCTCTTGATCCACACGGTCTTCGCCCGCTTTCTATTGGTCTTCTAGGTGATGCGTATGTGATTGCAAGTGAAACATGTGCTCTAGATATTGTTGGGGCAAAACATGAGCGAGATGTACAGCCTGGTGAACTTCTTGTAATCAACAATGATGGCATAACGTCAGAGCGCTTTGCTTATAACGCAAATCGTGCTATGTGCAGTATGGAATATATCTATTTCTCTCGTCCTGACAGCAACATTGATGGTATTAATGTTCACTCTGCACGTAAAAGCATGGGAAAACAGCTTGCATCAGAAGCTCCTATTGAAGCAGACGTTGTAACAGGTGTACCTGATTCAAGTATTTCAGCAGCTATCGGATATGCGGAACAGTCACAAATTCCATATGAGCTTGGTTTAATTAAGAACCGCTACGTTGGTAGAACATTTATCCAGCCTTCTCAAGAACTGCGTGAGCAAGGGGTTAAAATGAAACTTTCTGCTGTTCGAAAAATTGTAGAAGGTAAACGTGTTGTCATGGTTGATGACTCAATTGTTCGTGGAACAACAAGTCGTCGTATTGTAAACATGCTTCGGGAAGCAGGCGCGACAGAAGTTCATGTTCGTATTAGTGCGCCACCAATTAAAAATCCATGTTTCTATGGAATTGATACGTCAACAACAGAAGAGCTTATGGCATCTAAACATTCAATAGAAGAAATGCGTGAAATTATCGGTGCTGACTCACTTTACTTTATAAGTGAAGAAGGTCTTGTAAATGCAATTGGTAGACCTTTTGAAAACGGTGGGCAGTGTATGGCATGTTTCACAGGTAAATATCCAACAGAAATTTATCCAGATACAGCACATCCTCACGAAAAGGTGACGTGCTAAAGAAAGAGGAGGATTTATATGTCGAACACATATAAAGAAGCAGGGGTTGATATCCATGCTGGGTACGAAGCAGTTGAACGGATGAAAAAACATGTAAAACGTACTGAGCGTCGAGAAGTAATGGGTGGCATCGGATCATTTGGAGCGATGTTTGATTTATCTCAGCTCAATTTAAAAGAACCTGTTTTAGTATCTGGAACAGACGGAGTCGGAACAAAGCTAAAGCTTGCGTTTACAATGAATTATCATGAAACAATTGGTCAAGATGCTGTTGCAATGTGTGTAAATGACATTGTTACACAAGGAGCAGAACCTCTTTATTTCTTAGATTATATTGCGTGTGGAAAAAACGAGCCAGAAAAAATCGAAGCTATTGTAAAAGGAATTGCAGACGGCTGTGAGCAATCAGAGTGTGCCCTTATCGGAGGAGAAACAGCTGAAATGCCTGGTATGTATGATCCAGAAGAGTATGATCTCGCAGGATTTGCTGTTGGAGCTGTTGAAAAATCAAAGCTTATTACAGGTGAAAACATCAAAGCTGGCAATGTTTTAATTGGAATTTCATCAAGCGGAATTCATAGCAATGGTTATTCACTTGTTCGTCATATTGTAGATGAAGCTGGTCTTGATCTTCAAACAACATATGAGGAATTTGATAAGTCTCTTGGTATGGAACTTCTAACACCAACAAAGCTTTATGTAAAAGCAGTGAAAAAAGCAGCAGAGAATGTGAACATTCTTGGTATGGCCCATGTAACTGGCGGGGGATTTGTTGAGAATATTCCACGTATGCTTCCAGCAGGATGTGGAGCTGAAATCGACTATGGTTCATGGCCAATTCCGACTATTTTTGAGTTTTTAAAGGAAAAAGGTAACTTAGATCGTCGTGAAATGTTCGAAGTATTTAATATGGGAATTGGATTTGTATTAGTTGTTGCTGAAGAGGACCTTCATAAGACAATTGAAGCGGTTGAAGGCGAGAACGAGAAAGCATACATCATCGGACGTGTTACAAACAAAGAAGGCATTGAGTTCGGTGGAGGCGCTCTTTCATGATTAATATTGCTGTGTTTGCTTCTGGAAATGGCAGCAATTTTCAAGCGATTTATGAAGCTGTAAAACATCAGCGCTTGGATGCAAACATTTCTCTTGTTGTCTGTGATCGCCCTGGAGCACAAGTAATTGCTCGGGCAGAAAAAGTAGGAATTCCCGTTTTTTCATTTTCAGCAAAAGACTACGAATCAAAATCCGCATATGAAGAAGATCTTCTTATAAAGCTTCGTGAGCATCGCGTACAGCTTGTAGTCCTTGCAGGTTATATGCGAATTGTAGGAGAGACGCTTTTAGAAGCTTTTCCTGGTGGTATCGTGAACATTCATCCTTCACTTCTTCCTTCATTCCCTGGAAAAGATGCGGTTGAACAAGCTGTAGCAGCAGGGGTGAAAGTTACAGGAATTACTGTTCACTATGTTGATGAAGGTGTTGATACTGGGCCGATTATTGCTCAACAAAGCGTTTCAATTCGTGAGGGAGAAAGCATTGAAGCTGTTACAAAACGGATTCATGAAGTTGAGCATGCTATATACCCGAAAATCTTGCAAAAGGTTATTCATCGTCATCTGTCAATTTTGAATTAATAGAAAATTAGCGTATAATTCATTATAGAAACTTCATCAGGGGGAGAAACAATGGCAAAGAAACGTGCACTTATTAGTGTGTCAGATAAAAATAACGTTGTAGAACTAGCGCAAAATTTAGTAGGGCTTGATTTTGAAATTATCTCAACAGGTGGTACAAAACGTACGTTAGAAGAAAATGGCGTTAACGTTATGAGCGTATCGGATGTAACAGGGTTTCCAGAAATTTTAGATGGACGTGTAAAAACGTTAAATCCTTACGTTCATGGTGGTTTGCTTGCTCGTCGCAATGATGAAAATCACATTGCTCAATTAAAAGAGCATAACATTACTCCAATTGATCTTGTGGTTGTTAACTTATATCCTTTCCAAGAAACAATCGCAAAAGATAATGTAACTCTTCAAGATGCAATTGAAAATATTGATATCGGTGGACCAACAATGCTTCGTTCAGCAGCAAAAAACTATGAATCTATTTCTGTTCTTGTTGATCCTACTGACTATAGCAAAGTTGTAGAAGAGCTAAAAGAAAACGGCAACGTATCTCTTGAAACAAACGAATATCTTGCAGCAAAAGTGTTCCGTCATACAGCTTCATATGATGCTTTGATTGCTGAATACTTAACAAAGCGTACAGGTGAAGAAGCACCGGAGAAATTAACGGTAACATTTGAGAAAGTACAAGGGTTACGATACGGAGAAAACCCTCATCAAAAAGCAGCTTTCTATAAAAAACCACTAGCATCAAATGCTTCAATTGCAACAGCAACACAGCTTCATGGAAAAGAACTTTCTTATAACAATATCAATGATGCTAACGCTGCTTTTGAAATTGTTCAAGAATTCACAGAACCGGCTGTTGTAGCTGTTAAACATATGAACCCATGTGGTGTTGGCGTTGGCGAAAACATTGAAGTAGCATATGATCGTGCTTATGAAGCTGATTCAACATCAATCTTTGGCGGTATCATTGCAGCAAACCGCCCTGTTGACGTGCACACAGCACGTAAAATGAAAGAAATTTTCCTTGAAATCATTATTGCTCCTTCATTCGATGAGGACGCATTAGAAGTCTTAAAACAGAAGAAGAATCTTCGTTTACTAACAGTTGATTTCAATGCAAATGATGCAAAAGGCGTAAAGCTTACATCTGTAAAAGGTGGTTTACTTCTTCAAGATGAAGATTTACTTAGCCTTGATAATGTAGAAGTAAAAGTAGCTACTAAACGCGAGCCAACAGAAGATGAGTGGAAAAACTTGAAGCTTGCTTGGAAAGTTGTAAAACATGTTAAATCAAATGCTATCGTTCTAGCAAAAGATGAAATGACAGTTGGCGTTGGAGCAGGTCAAATGAATCGCGTTGGTTCTGCTAACATTGCGATTAACCAAGCTGGTGAGAAAGCAAAAGGTTCTGCACTTGGTTCAGATGCATTTTTCCCAATGGGAGATACGGTTGAAGCAGCAGCTAAAGCAGGAATTACGGCAATTATTCAACCAGGTGGCTCTGTACGTGATGAAGAGTCTATTCAAAAAGCAGATGAGTACGGAATTGCGATGGTCTTTACAGGCGTAAGACATTTCAAACATTAAAAAACGGAGAAACAACAGGGAGGAAAAGCTGTGAAGGTTTTAATCATTGGCCGTGGCGGTCGTGAACATGTTTTAGCATGGAAAGTTGCACAAAGTTCGAAGGTAGAAGAAGTATTTGTGGCACCAGGAAATGCTGGCATGAAAGATGTAGCAACGCTTATTTCAATTGAAGAGGGAAATCATGAGGAGCTTGCAGCATTCGCTAAGAGAGAAAATGTAGAGCTCACAATTGTAGGGCCTGAAGCACCTCTTACAGAAGGAATTGTCGATTACTTCAAAGCACAGGACCTCCTTGTTTTCGGTCCAAATCAGAAAGCGGCTCAAATTGAAGGAAGCAAACAGTTCGCAAAAGATTTAATGAAAAAGTACAGCATTCCAACAGCTGAGTATGAAGCATTTACAACACTTCAGGATGCAAAAGCATACGTAGAGAAGCAAGGAGCACCAATTGTTGTAAAAGCAGACGGATTAGCAGCTGGTAAAGGGGTTACTGTGGCGATGACGCTTCAAGAAGCAAATGAAGCCTTGGATTCATTATTCCAACAAGAAGGCGCAAGCGTTGTAATTGAAGAATATCTTGAGGGAGAAGAATTTTCACTATTAGCTTTTGTTAATGGGGAAAAAGTGTATCCGATGGTTATTGCTCAAGACCACAAACGTGCGTTTGACGGTGATAAAGGTCCAAACACAGGAGGAATGGGCGCCTATTCACCTGTTCCACAAATTCCAGCTGAAATTGTAGCTGAAACGGTAAAGACAGTTATGGAGCCAACTGCAAAAGCGATGGTTGAAGAAGGGTGCGCCTTTACTGGAGTATTGTACGGTGGCCTTATGACAACAGCTTCAGGGGTGAAAGTTATTGAGTTTAATGCTCGATTCGGTGATCCTGAAGCACAAGTTGTGTTACCACGCTTAAAGACAGATATTGTAGAAGTTATTATTGCTTTATTGAAAGACGAGCCAGTTGAACTTCAGTGGTCTGAAAAAGCAGCCGTTGGTGTTGTGATTGCTTCTGAAGGATATCCAGGTTCATATGAAAAAGGACATGCACTTCCTGGTTTTCATCATCTTGGAGACAACACTGTTTTTCATGCAGGAGTGACAGAAGAGGATGGGAAGTTTCTTTCAGATGGCGGACGTGTAAGTCTTGTGATGGCTCTTGGAGAAGATATAGAGGCAGCTCAGAAATCAGTCTATGAAAGTCTTGAAAAAGAAACGTTTAACGGACTTTTCTACCGTCGAGATATTGGTCACAAGGCGTTAAGTGCTAAAAAATAATAAAAAAGCGAGAACTCTTTATGAGCTCTCGCTTTTTTGTTAAAAAGTCTTACACCCTAGTAGAAAAAGAAGGAAAAGCAGGATAATGAAGATGAATGTTCCTTATTTAGAAATTTTTTCAGAAAATTTAAGCTTTTTCCTTCACATTCTCAATGTTTCGCGTTAAGATTGATTCAACCTTGTAAGCTCTTTCTTTTTATCTTCTGAACCTAAGTCATCATCTATATAGTTCCGCATAAGTAATGTAAGAGGACAAAAACGGGTAATACCTTGAGGGCACCCATCATTGTTATAAAGAGATAAGAGCTAGGATGTGGTCCATGAGAGTACAATTAGACCACATGCAATACGAATTAAAGTATTTACTAAACTAATATTAGGTTTCATATACTATTACCTTTCACGTTTTTGTACAAAATTCACAATTTCTTTACGTTTCTCGCACAGAAGGTATGATACGATGAAAGTAACGATGAATTGGAGGGATTTCCATGCTGGAACAGCGCTATCGATGGAAAAACAAGCAGTTGCGGGAACACGTTGCTGTTATTGATGGAGCAAAAGCACCGACTATGTTATTAAAAAATGCAACTTATTTAAATCAAACATTTCGCAAGTGGATGAAGGCTAATATATGGATTTATGGTGACCGCATTGTATATGTTGGTGAAGCCTTACCTTCCAATTTGAAAGAAACAGAAGTTGTGAACTGTGAAGACTACTTCCTTGTTCCAGGCTATATTGAGCCACATGTTCACCCTTTTCAGTTATATAATCCGCACAGCTTTGCAAAGTATGCGGGAGAACGTGGAACAACAACACTTGTAAATGACAATATGTTACTTGCTTTACAGCTTGATAAAAAGAAAGCGTTTTCTTTACTTCGAGAGATGCGAACGATTCCATCGACAATGTACTGGTGGTGTCGATTAGATCCACAAACAGAAATTATCAATGAAGAAGTTGCTTTTTCACATGGCAATGTAAAAGCATGGCTTGAACATGATGCAGTTTTACAAGCAGGAGAGCTCACAGGCTGGCCCAAGCTTCTTGATGGAGATGACTTAATGCTTCACTGGATTCAAGAAGCTAAACGAATGCGAAAACAAGTTGAAGGACATTTTCCTGGAGCTTCTCCAAAAACACTTGCAAAGCTTATGCTGCTTGGTGCAGATAGTGATCATGAATCAATGTCAGGGAGGGACGTATACGAACGTCTTCTTCATGGCTATACGGTGACGCTTCGCTATTCTTCAATAAGACCTGATTTGCCACGCATTGTTAGGGAATTAGCGGAAATGGACATTACTTGTTTTGATAAAATGATGATGACAACAGATGGTTCACCACCTGCCTTTTATGAAGATGGAGTAAGTGATAAATTAATTAAACTTGCGATTGAGAGCGGTGTCCCCCTTATTGATGCTTATAATATGGCGACTGTAAACGTTGCTCGCTTTTATAATATTGAATATCTTCACGGTAACATTATGACAGGTAGAGTAGCGAATATTAATTTCTTAAAAGCAAAAGATGAACCAACACCGGTTTCTGTTCTTGCTAAAGGAAAATGGATTTTAAGAGATGAAGAGCAAACATCAAACTTTAAAGATATTGAATGGTCAGACTATGGATTTCAGCCTCTCTCTCTTAATTGGAACCTTACAATGGATGATTTGCAATTTTCGATGCCGCTTGGTTTAAAACTTGAAAACGCCGTTATTATGAAGCCGTATTCTATTACGTTTGATGTATCACGTGATGAGATTTCAACAGAAAATGATGAAAGCTTTCTTATGCTTATGGATCATGAAGGAAAATGGCGAATCAATACAATTATAAAAGGATTCTCAACTCGTGTTTCCGGATTTGCAAGCTCATTTTCAAGTACTGGAGATATTGTACTTCTTGGTAAAAGTAAGCTTGATATGATTGCCGCATTTAACAGAATGAAAGAAATAGGTGGTGGAATTGTTCTTGCAGAAGATGGAGAGATTGTAACAGAAATTCCGCTTAAGCTGAATGGTCTTATGTCAGAGAAGCCTCTTAGTGCTTTACAAGAAGAGGAAAAAAAGATGAGAGAAGCTTTAGTAGAGCGCGGCTACGAACACTGTGATCCTATTTATACGCTTCTTTTCTTATCATCAACACATCTTCCATACATTCGTCTTACACCAAGAGGCCTTTATGATGTGATGAATAAAAATATTCTTTTTCCGACAGTTATGAGATAATATGAGCTGATAACGTTCTATAAGTTATCAGCTTCTTTTGTACAGATTTAGTATATGGGAATATTCTACTTTAACGCAGTAGGACATTGAAGCGTTTTGTGTGTATAATAATCAAAAGAGTAGCTTTACGATATATGGTAAAGAATTGATATTTAAGCTTAAAGGAGTGCTGTTGCAGTGCAAATTGATAAATTAAGAGGAAAAGAGCTTGATCAGCTTTGTGAAGCTGTTCTTTCACTACAAAATATTGAAGAATGTTATCAATTTTTTGATGACCTTTGCACAATTAATGAAATTCAATCATTAGCTCAACGTCTAGAGGTAGCTAGAATGCTTCGCAAAGGGTTTACCTATCATAAAATTGAAACTGAAACAGGAGCAAGTACAGCAACGATTTCACGTGTGAAGCGTTGTTTAAATTATGGAAGTGACGCTTATCAAATGGTGTTAGACAGAGTTGATAAAGAGGAAGAATAAAAAAGCTGGAGATGCAATGTCTCCAGCTTTTTTATATTAAAATTTAACTTTTTCAGCTAAGAATGATTTAAGTTCGCTAATTGGCATACGATGTTGCTCCATTGTATCACGGTCACGAACTGTTACTTGTTTGTCTTCTACAGAATCAAAGTCATATGTGATGCAGAATGGTGTACCAATTTCATCATGACGACGGTAACGTTTACCAATTGAACCTGCTTCATCATAGTCGACCATAAAGTCTTCAGCTAGATCTGCAAACACTTCTTGTGCTTCTTTAGAAAGCTTTTTAGAAAGTGGGAAAATTGCTGCTTTATATGGTGCAAGAGCAGGATGGAAACGCATCACTGTACGGCTTGATCCATCTTCAAGTTCTTCTTCTTGGTATGCATCAACTAAGAATGCAAGTGTTACACGATCAGCACCAAGAGATGGCTCAATGCAGTAAGGGATGTAGCGTTCATTTGTTTCTTGGTCAATATATTGGAAATCTTCACCAGAGTGCTCTGCATGTTGTTTTAAATCATAGTCTGTACGAGAAGCAACGCCCCATAGTTCGCCCCAGCCGAATGGGAATTTATATTCAAAGTCCGTTGTTGCATTACTATAGTGTGAAAGCTCATCGTCAGAGTGATCGCGAAGACGGATGTTTTCATCTGTTAAGTTTAGAGCTTTTAGCCATGTGTGACACTGTTCTTTCCAGTAGTCAAACCATTCTAATTCTTCACCAGGTTTGCAGAAGAATTCAAGTTCCATTTGTTCAAACTCACGCGTACGGAATGTGAAGTTTCCTGGTGTAATTTCATTACGGAAGCTTTTTCCGATTTGCGCAATTCCGAATGGAAGCTTTTTACGCATTGAACGTTGAACATTTTTAAAGTTTACGAAAATTCCTTGTGCTGTTTCAGGGCGAAGGTGAATTTCATTTGTTGATGATTCTGTCACACCTTGGTGTGTTTTGAACATTAAGTTGAACTGACGAATTTCTGTAAAGTTGCTTGAACCACAGTCAGGGCAAACGATGTTATGGTCTTTAATTAAACGTTCCATTTCAGAGAATGGAAGACCGTCTACAACCATTTCGTTTCCTTCTTCTTCAAGCTTTTGTTCGATAAGCTTATCAGCACGATGACGAGATTTACAATCTTTACAGTCAATCATAGGGTCGTTGAAGTTGCCAAGGTGGCCTGATGCTTCCCATGTTTTTGGGTTCATTAAGATAGCAGCATCAAGTCCAACATTGTACGGAGATTGTTGAACGAATTTTTTCCACCATGCACGTTTTACGTTGTTTTTAAGCTCAACACCTAATGGGCCATAATCCCAAGTGTTTGCAAGACCTCCGTAAATTTCAGATCCTTGAAAGATAAAGCCACGATGTTTACCGTGTGAAACGAGCTGATCCATAGTTACAGCCATGTTTGTTCCTCCTTATAATTAAGGTTCAATCCATAAAAAAACTCTCGTCCCTGAGCTTATATAAGCTCAGGGACGAGAGTTTGACTCCCGCGGTTCCACCCTGATTGATGCTAATGTTAGCATCCTCTTTGGAAAGATGTACTCCAGATTGCCGTTTCTCTTACTTCATTCACTAGGCTTTCACCATTCCTAGCTCGCTTGTGGAAGAGGAAGATAAGATACTATAAATCCTTCATCGTACTTTTATATGATTGAACATTTTTTAAAATATAGTAGTGTAAAACTGTTTTTATCTTAGCACATTCATACAGGCAAAACAAGATAAGGGCATGTTCCTTTTTTATATTTTTCCACTTTCGGTAGTTTGTATTCTCTATCAAAAATGAAGGCTTTTTCTGCTATAATGATTAGATGGAAAATAGACTGGAGGAACAGAAATATGTATGATATAAATGGGTGGAAACATGTGTTTAAACTTGACCCAAATAAAGACATTTCAGATGAACATTTAGAACAGGTTTGCGAATCTGGAACAGATGCGATTATTGTAGGCGGGACAGATGGCGTGACGCTTGATAATGTCCTTCAGCTTTTAGCTCGTATTCGCCGCTATACTGTTCCATGCGCACTGGAAGTTTCCTCAATTGATTCTGTAACGCCTGGGTTTGATTTTTATTTTATCCCAACGGTTTTGAACAGTTCCAATACAGATTTCATCACAGGACTTCATCATCAAGCAATGAAAGAGTTTGGCGAGATTATGGATTGGAATGAAATCTTTGTTGAAGGATATTGTATAGTAAACAGTGACTGTAAAGCGGCTCACGTAACAGAGGCGAAAACAGAATTAGACGAAGAGGATGTTATTGCGTATGCCCAAATGGCAGAACGCATGTTTCGTTTACCGATTTTTTATTTAGAATATAGCGGAGTTTATGGTGACGTTTCACTCGTTAAAAACGTAAAAAACGCACTGTCTACAACAAAGCTATTTTACGGTGGCGGCATTGCTTCCTCAGAGCAAGCAGTAGAGATGGCACATGCAGCTGATACAGTTGTGGTTGGCAACGTAATTTATGAAGACTTGAAAGCAGCTCTTCAAACGGTAGGTGCTGTAAAAGGTTAATTACAATAGGGCGGTGAAAGTGTGCAATACTTAAGTGAGAAATTACTAACAGGATTAAACCCGGAGCAAAAAAAAGCAGTCCAAACAACGGACGGAGCGCTTTTAATTATGGCAGGAGCGGGAAGTGGAAAGACGCGGGTTTTAACACACCGCATTGCGTATCTTATGGTTGAAAAAGAAGTAGCGCCATGGAACATTTTAGCGATTACGTTCACAAATAAAGCAGCGCGAGAGATGAAAGAGCGTATTATGAACATTTTAGGAGGATCTGGGGAAGATATCTGGATTTCAACCTTCCACTCCATGTGTGTGCGTATTTTGCGCCGTGATATTGATCGCATTGGCTATAACCGTAACTTTACGATTTTAGATTCAACAGATCAACTTTCAGTGATTAAGCAAATTTTAAAAGAGAAGAACTTAGATCCGAAAAAGTTTGATCCCCGTGGCTTGCTTGGCAAAATTAGCTCAGCGAAAAATGAGCTGTTAACACCAAAACAATATGCGGCAAAAGGCGGTTCTCTTCTAGAGGAAGTAGCGGCAGAAGTTTATACAGAATACCAAAAACGTTTGCGTAAAAACCAAGCACTTGATTTTGATGATCTAATCATGGTAACAATTCAGCTATTTCAGCAAGTGCCTGAAGTGCTTGAGTTTTATCAGCGAAAGTTTCAATACATCCACGTTGATGAGTACCAAGATACAAACCATGCGCAGTATATGCTCGTTAAACTACTTGGTGAACGTTTTAAAAATGTCTGTGTTGTAGGGGATTCTGATCAGTCGATTTATCGCTGGCGCGGAGCGGACATTACAAATATTCTTTCCTTTGAGCAAGATTATCCGAGTGCTAACGTTATTTTGCTTGAGCAAAACTATCGCTCAACAAAAAACATTTTAGAAGCGGCTAACAGAGTGATTCAGCATAATACAGGGCGCAAACCGAAAAATTTATGGACAGACAATAATGAAGGCCCGAAAGTCTCTCATTATCAAGCATCAAGTGAACATGAAGAAGCCCAGTTTGTTGCTGGTAAGATTCGTGAGCTTGTTAATGAAGGAAAGCGTAAGTATAGTGACTTTGCTATTCTTTATCGTACAAATGCTCAATCTCGTGTGATGGAGGAAGTGCTATTAAAGTCTAATATTAATTACAGTATCGTTGGCGGTATTAAGTTCTACGATCGCAAAGAAATTAAAGATTTGCTTGCTTATCTCCGTTTAATTGCGAATCCGGATGATGATATTAGTTTAACGCGTATTGTAAACGTACCAAAACGTGGCGTTGGAGCAACATCTGTTGATAAAATTGCAAACTATGCTGTTTCACAAGACATTTCTATGTTTAGAGCAATTGCTGAAGTAGAGCAAATTGGGGTAAGCGCCCGCGTGCAAAAAAGTTTGTTAGAATTCCGTGAGATGATCGATCATTTAACAAATATGCAAGACTATTTATCCATTACAGAACTTGTAGAAGAAATCTTAGATCGAAGCGGCTACCGTGATATGTTGAAAACAGAGAAAACGATTGAGTCCCAAAGCCGTCTTGAAAACATTGACGAGTTTTTATCTGTTACACAAGAATTCGAAAAAGGGAGCGAAGATAAAAGTCTTGTAGCCTTTTTAACTGACTTAGCTCTTGTAGCAGACATCGATCGTCTTGATGATGAAGAAGAAGATACAAACGATCAAGTTGTCCTTATGACGCTTCACTCAGCAAAAGGTCTTGAGTTTCCTGTTGTATTCTTAATTGGAATGGAAGAGGGCGTGTTCCCACATAGCCGTTCTCTTTTTGAAGATGATGAGATGGAAGAAGAGCGTCGTCTTGCATATGTTGGAATTACGAGAGCAGAAGAAGAGCTTTACCTACTGAATGCAATTATGCGTACGCTGTTTGGGAAAACAAATGTGAATCCTGCTTCACGATTCATTGGTGAAATTCCGAGTGAATTAATTGAAAGCATTGGGCAATCTAAAGAGAAAAGCCCATTCTCAAGACCAGGGCCACGCCGTCCATCTGTGAAACGAACAGTGCTTCAGAGTACAGGTGGAGGAGATATTGATTGGAACGTCGGAGATAAAGCTTCACATAAAAAATGGGGAGTTGGAACTGTTGTAAGCGTAAAAGGCGAAGGAGATAACAAAGAGCTTGATATTGCTTTCCCAAGCCCAATAGGAATTAAGCGATTGTTAGCCAAATTTGCGCCTGTAACGAAAGAATCATAAAAAGGAGCGAATGAGATGGAGTTTTCACAAGCGAAAGAACGCGTTAAAGAGCTTCATAATCTTTTACATCAATACAGCTATGAATATCATGTGTTAGACAAGCCGAGCGTTCCAGATAGCGAGTATGATCGTTTACTTCATGAACTCATTGGGCTTGAAGAAGAATATGAAGAGTTAAAAACACCGGATTCGCCAACTGTTCGCGTTGGCGGAGATCCGCTCTCTTCCTTTGAAAAAGTTGAGCACAAAACACCAATGTTAAGCTTAGGAAATGCTTTTAACGAAGAAGATTTGGCGGATTTCGACCGCCGTGTTCGCCAAGGTGTTGGAGATAATGTTTCATACGTTTGTGAATTAAAGATTGATGGACTTGCTGTTTCACTTCGTTATGAAGGCGGAGCATTTGCTCAAGGAGCAACGCGCGGGGACGGAACAATTGGAGAAGATATTAGCAATAACTTAAAAACGATTCGTTCCATCCCATTAAGAGCAAGTGAGCCTCTTTCAATGGAAGTACGTGGTGAGGCTTATATGCCGAAGAAGTCATTTGAGAAACTTAATGAAGAAAAGCTTGAGCGGGGTGAAGAGCCTTTTGCAAACCCAAGAAATGCAGCTGCAGGCTCTCTTCGTCAGCTTGATTCTAAATTAGCAGCGAAACGAAACCTCGATATATTCGTCTATTCTATAGCGGACGTTGGAAATACAGGTATAACGTCCCATAGTGAGGCGTTAGACAAGCTAGAACAATTGGGCTTTAAGACGAATCCAAATCGACAGAAATGTGATACGATAGAAGAAGTTTACAGCTATATTAAACATTGGACAGAACAACGGACAGAGCTTCCATATGATATCGATGGAATCGTCATAAAAGTGGACGAATTCTTTCAGCAAGAAGAGCTTGGCACAACAGCTAAAAGTCCACGCTGGGCTATTGCCTATAAGTTTCCGGCTGAGGAAGTTGTGACAAAGCTGCTCGATATCGAGCTAAATGTGGGGCGTACAGGAGTTATTACACCAACTGCGCTGTTAGAACCTGTTCAAGTAGCAGGGACAACGGTAAGCCGTGCTTCATTACATAACGAAGACTTAATTCGTGAGAAAGATATCCGAATTGGAGACAATGTTGTGGTGAAAAAAGCGGGAGATATTATCCCTGAAGTTGTAAACGTACTTGAAGAACGGCGTACAGGAGAGGAAAAAGAGTTTACAATGCCAACTCATTGTCCTGAATGTGAAAGTGAGCTTGTTCGTTTAGAAGGAGAAGTTGCGTTAAGATGCTTAAATCCGAAATGTCCTGCACAAATTCGTGAGGGGTTTATCCACTTTGTATCAAGAAATGCAATGAATATTGATGGTCTTGGAGAAAAAGTCGTAACACAGCTCTTTAAAGAGAAGCTTATTGAGGACGTAGCAGATTTATATCAGCTGCAAAAAGAACAGCTTCTAGAGCTTGAGCGTATGGGAGAGAGATCGGTCACAAAGCTTCTTCAAGCAATTGAAGCTTCAAAGGGAAATTCACTTGAGCGCCTCCTTTTTGGACTTGGTATTCGTCATGTTGGAGCCAAAGCTGCTAAAACATTAGCAAGCGTTTTTCATTCAATGGAAGGCTTACAAAAAGCAACAAAAGAGGAGCTACTGGCCATTGATGAAGTAGGAGAGAGAATGTCTGACGCCGTTATTACGTACTTTGAGCAGCCTGAAGTAGTCGAGCTTTTAGAAGAGCTGCGCTCGTACGGAGTGAATATGGAATACAAAGGACCAAAACTTGTACAAGCAGCTGATAGTGATTCAACTTTTGCAGCCAAAACGGTTGTGCTTACAGGAAAGCTTGAAATATTGTCACGCAATGAAGCAAAAGAAAAGCTTGAAGCACTTGGTGCAAAGGTAACAGGGAGCGTAAGTAAGAAAACGGACTTGCTTATAGCTGGAGAAGATGCAGGATCTAAGCTTACAAAAGCTGAAGATTTAGGCATCGAAGTATGGAGTGAACAACAGTTTATTGAAGAGCTCAAAAAGCAGTAAAGTTAGGAAAAAGAAAGAAGGATAGGCATTATGCTTATTCTTCTTTCCATGGATAAAAAGCGTACAGGATACGACTTGTGAGGTGTATAAGGTTTGAAGAAAATTGTTTTCCTTGCTCTTTCTGTCATGCTTGTGACAACAGCGTGTGCACCTGATTTTTCGAAAGAAGAAGAAGTGGTTCAGAAAACAGACGATAACAAACAAAAAGCGGTCATTTCGAAATATAGTATTTCAGATGACACATATCAAAGTGTTCTACCATTCAAAGAAAGTAAATCAAGAGGATTAACCGTATCGAACTTAAACACACGTCTTGATGTGAAAGAGTTCGAATCAGGTTTGACTCGTCTTTCTAAAGATGAGTTTTCAACAGATGATTACTATTATCAAGAAGGGCAGTATCTTGATGAAGATACAATCAGCTCTTGGCTTCGTCGTAAATGGACAGAAGAACAGTATAAAGATGTTCTGAAAGATTACGATAAAGAAGAGCGAGATAAAGTAAAAAATGTTGGTTTAAACCCAATTAATACGGGAGAAGGCAGCGCAGCGGAACAAAGTGAAAAAAGTCCAATCTACCTAGCTCATATTCTAGAGCAAGATTATCTAGTGAAAGATGGAGATGAATTAAAGCTTGGCGGCGTTTCAATTGGTCTTGCGATGAACTCTGTTTATTACTATACACAAGAGAAAGGCTATCCGCGCGAAAAGAAAATTAGCCGTGAGAAACTTCAGGAAGAAGGAGAAAAAATGGCGGCTGAGATTGTTCAGCGGATGAGAAAAATCAAAGGGTTAGAAAATGTTCCAATTACAGTTGGACTGTTTGAACAGGAAGAAAAATCCTCGCTTGTGCCTGGAAGCTACTTTGCGAAAGCAACAGCGAAAAAAGGCAGTAGTGAACTAGGCAGTTGGGATAAGATTGATGAAGGGTATTATCTTTTCCCATCAAATGCAGTAGCAGCAGATGAGCGAAGCGATAGCGACATGTTTGGAAACTTTAAAGCGGAAATCCAAGACTATTTCCCGAATTACACAAACATTATTGGAAGAGGATTCTACCAAAATGGCGAGCTTCAAGAAATGACAATTGATATTCCGATTCAATTTTTCGGTGAGCAAGAGATTACAGGTTTCACACAGTATATAGCAGGACTTGTTATGGAGCATTTCCCTTCATACTTGAAAGTAAATGTTAACATTAGTACTGTTCAAGGACCAGAAGCGCTTATTTCTCGCGAGCCAGATGAGAAGAAACCATTCGTGCATATTTACAAGTAATAGAGAAGCATCCACTGTGTGGATGCTTTTTTTGTATATTTAAAAGCTTTATATTTTGCCATCATGATGGAATAAAAGACGTTCTCTTAAAATAGAAAGAACTTGATGTTTTTTTACTCAAAACGAGAAATATCTCTTCCCTTTTGGTAAAATGGAAAATGGATTATAACGTTAGTTGCTTAAGAACAATAAAATCTGATATTATCAGTATATTGTTGCGGTTCGAATATGTGGAGGTGAAAGGTATGTCACGAATTTCAAAAGAACAAGTAGAGCACGTTGCACATCTTGCACGTTTAGCGATTACTGAAGAAGAAACAGAAATGTTTACAAAGCAATTGGATGCAATTATTACATATGCAGAACAGTTGAATGAGTTAGATACAACAGGTGTTAAACCAACAACACACGTTCTTGAAGTGAAGAATGTAATGCGTGAAGATAAACCAACAAAAGGGTTACCACGTGAAGAAGTGTTAAAAAATGCACCGGATCATCAAGATGGACAAGTTCGCGTTCCATCAATTTTAGAATAGGGAAGGAGGCTTTTTTATGTCATTGTTTGACCATAAAATGTCTGAATTACACGGCTTACTACATAAGAAAGAAGTTCGCGTTGAAGAGCTTGTTAATGAATCTTACAAGCGAATTGGCGAAGTAGATGAAAAAGTTGGGGCATTTCTAACATTAGATAAAGAAAAAGCACATGCATATGCAAAAGAATTAGATGAAGCAATTGGTACAAAAGACGAGTTTGGTCTTTTATTTGGTATGCCAATCGGAGTAAAAGATAATATCGTAACAAAAGGCTTACGTACAACTTGCGGAAGTAAAATGCTTGATAACTTTAATCCAATTTATGATGCAACAGTTGTGGAGCGTCTGCGCGCAGCTGAGTCTGTTACAATCGGTAAAATTAATATGGATGAGTTTGCAATGGGGTCTTCAAACGAAAACTCTGCATTAAAAGTTACGCGTAACCCTTGGGACTTAGATCGCGTACCTGGTGGATCAAGCGGTGGTTCAGCAGCAGCTGTTGCAGCTGGTGAAGTTCCATTTGCACTTGGTTCTGACACAGGTGGTTCTATCCGTCAACCAGCTGCATTTTGTGGTGTTGTAGGATTAAAACCAACATATGGTCGCGTTTCTCGTTATGGTCTTGTTGCGTTTGCATCATCTCTTGACCAAATTGGACCAATTACACGTAATGTAGAAGATAATGCCTTCCTTCTTCAAGCCATTTCTGGAGTTGATAAGATGGATGCAACATCTGCAAATGTTGAAGTACCAGATTTCCTTTCTTCTCTAACAGGAGATGTAAAAGGTCTTAAAATTGCGGTACCAAAAGAATACCTTGCAGAAGGTGTAAATGAAGAAGTACGTCAATCTGTACTTGATGCTCTAAAAGTATTAGAAGCACAAGGTGCAACATGGGAAGAAGTATCTCTTCCACATTCTAAATATGCTCTTGCAACATACTACCTGCTTTCGTCTTCTGAAGCGTCTGCAAACCTTGCACGCTTTGATGGGGTTCGTTATGGTCACCGTACAGACAATGCAGAGAACTTAATTGAAATGTACAAGCAAACGCGTAGCGAAGGCTTCGGAGATGAAGTGAAACGCCGTATTATGCTTGGAACGTTTGCCTTAAGCTCTGGTTACTATGATGCATATTACAAAAAAGCACAGCAAGTTCGTACATTAATTAAAAAAGACTTTGAAGATGTTTTTGAAAAGTACGATGTTATTGTTGGACCAACAACGCCAACACCAGCATTCAAAATTGGTGAAAACGTAAATGATCCATTAACAATGTACGCAAACGATATTTTAACAATTCCAGTGAACCTTGCAGGTGTACCAGGAATTTCTGTTCCATGCGGATTTTCTAATGGTCTTCCACTAGGATTACAAATTATCGGAAAACACTTTGATGAAAGCACTGTTTATCGTGTTGCTCATGCGTTTGAGCAAGCAACAGACCATCATAAACAAAAACCAACATTGTAAGGGGTGAAAAAGAGATGAATTTTGAAACGATTATCGGTCTTGAAGTACACGTTGAGTTAAAAACAGATTCTAAAATCTTTTCCGCAAGCCCGAATGCATTCGGCTCTGAGCCAAATGCAAATACGAGCGTAATTGATTTAGGATATCCAGGTGTTTTACCTGTTTTAAATAAAAGAGCGGTAGAATTTGCGATGAAAGCAGCAATGGCATTAAACTGTGAAATTGCTACTGACACAAAGTTTGATCGTAAAAACTACTTCTATCCAGATAACCCGAAAGCATACCAAATTTCACAATTTGATAAGCCAATCGGTGAGAACGGCTGGATTGATATTGAAGTAAAAGGTGAGAAGAAACGCATACGCATCAACCGTCTTCACCTTGAAGAAGATGCTGGTAAGTTAACTCACTCAGGCAACGGTTATTCTTTAGTTGACTTTAACCGTCAAGGTACACCACTTGTTGAAATCGTATCTGAAGCAGATATGCGTTCACCAGAAGAAGCATACGCATACCTTGAAAAGTTAAAATCAATCATCCAATATACAGGCGTTTCAGACTGTAAGATGGAAGAAGGTTCTCTTCGCTGTGATGCGAACATTTCACTTCGTCCATACGGTCAAGAGAAGTTCGGAACAAAGTCAGAGCTTAAAAACTTAAACTCTTTCACGTATGTTCAAAAAGGACTTGAACATGAAGAAAAGCGTCAAGCACAAGTACTTCTTTCAGGTGGCTTAATTGAACAGGAGACACGCCGCTATGATGAAGCAACAAAGAAAACAATTCTTATGCGTGTAAAAGAAGGATCTGACGACTATCGCTACTTCCCAGAGCCAGACCTTGTTGAGCTTTATATTGATGAGGAGTGGAAAGAGAGCGTTCGCGCAAGCATTCCAGAGCTTCCAGACGCACGCCAAAAGCGCTATGTCAAAGAGCTTGGTCTTCCATCATATGATGCTCACGTGTTAACTCTTACAAAAGAAATGTCTGATTTCTTTGAAGAGACAATTGCACAAGAAGCAGATGCAAAACAAGCCTCAAATTGGCTAATGGGTGAAGTATCAGCATACCTTAACAAAAACAATCAAGAGCTTGGTGAAACAGCTCTAACACCAAAGAATCTAGCTGGTATGATCAAACTTATTGAAGAAGGAACTATTTCTTCTAAAATTGCGAAAAAAGTATTCCAGCACATTATTAAAGACGGTGGCGATCCACACGAGTTTGTGAAAAAGCAAGGTCTTGTTCAAATTTCAGACGAAGAAACACTTCGTAAATTTGTAACAGACGCACTTGATAACAATCCGCAATCCATCGATGACTTCAAAAATGGGAAAGATCGTGCAATCGGCTTCCTTGTTGGTCAAATTATGAAAGCATCAAAAGGGCAAGCAAACCCTCCAATGGTTAACAAAATTTTACTTGAAGAAATCAAAAAACGTTAATCAAACGTTTGTTTAAATGAAAGCAACGGTCACGACCATCTCGTGGCCGTTGTGTTTCTTTTTTTGGGAAACATTCTATCCTTTACTATGTCTTGTGAGTTGAAGGGTTCAGTTTTTCGCGATATACTAACGTTTGGAAACTAAACAGGCGAGAATCCCCATCTTACTGCCGGTTGAGGCTTATATTGTAAGGTCAACGGGCAGTAAGAGCTTAAACTAAGCTTTTGGGGATTTAGGGCGCTTTTAGAAGAGAAGTTTTACTTACGATATATTGGAGACAATAGTAGTAACACAATCATAAACAGATCTCTTTGTATATAGAAGAACGAAAAATCTAATTAGTGGGATGATGTATGATGAAACGTGCAAGAATTATTTATAACCCAACATCTGGGCGTGAATTAATTAAAAAAAATCTAGCAGAAGTGCTTCAGCATTTTGAACAAGCTGGGTATGAGACCTCTTGTCATGCAACAACATGTGCAGGAGATGCAACTGTTGCAGCTGAGGTTGCAGTTGAACGCGGTTATGATCTCATCGTTGCAGCTGGTGGAGATGGAACAATTAATGAAGTTGTAAACGGTATGGCTGGAAAAGAGAACCGTCCAAACCTTGGCGTAATTCCTGTTGGCACAACAAATGACTTTGCTCGTGCTTTAAATATCCCAAGAACAATTATGGGCGCATGCCAAGCCATTACAGATGGCGAAGCAATGCCAATTGACCTTGGCTGTGTAACAAATGAAGGAAACACCCATTATTTTATTAACATTGCAGGCGGAGGTAAGCTAACAGAGCTAACATATGAAGTGCCAAGCAAAACAAAAACAATGCTTGGTCAGCTTGCTTATTATTTAAAAGGAATGGAGATGCTTCCATTCATCAAACCAACAAATGTAAGAATTGAATATGATGGACGTGTTTACGATGGAGAAGTTATGCTTTTTCTCGTATCCCTTACAAACTCTGTTGGTGGATTTGAAAAATTAGCACCAGATTCCTCTTTAAATGACGGCTTATTTGATTTGCTTATTTTAAAGAAAGCCAACTTAGCGGAGTTCATTCGCGTTGCGACCCTTGCACTACGAGGTGAGCATATGCATGATTCTCACGTGATTTATACAAAAGCGAACAGAGTAAAAATTAGTACAGAAGAGAAAATGCAACTTAACTTAGACGGCGAATTTGGCGGACTACTTCCAGGCGAGTTTGTGAATATGTATCGTCATATTAATGTGTATATGCCAAAAGAGAAAGCGCAGGAAATTCGAGATAAAGAAAAAGAACTGAACATGGAAAATGAACTGAAGGATGTTTAATAAATGGCTAAGCTAACACCCCCTGTTGAGAAGAACCAATATGTTACCGTTAAGTTTGAAGACTTAACACATGAAGGAGCAGGCGTCGCAAAAGTGGACGGCTTCCCTATTTTTGTTCAAAATGCGCTTCCAGAAGAAGAAGGAAACGTGAAGATTATCAAAGTGAAAAAAGGCTTTGCAATTGGCAGAATGATGGAAACAACAAAAGAAAGTCGCTTCCGTACAGAACCGCCTTGCCCAGTATACAAACAGTGTGGCGGCTGTCAGCTGCAGCATTTGAAATATGAAGCACAGCTTGACTACAAAACAAAGCAAGTAAAGGAAGTACTTGCTCGTCTTGGCAATATTAAAGACGTTACGGTACATCCAACACTTGGAATGGAAGATCCATGGAATTACCGAAATAAAGCACAAGTACCTGTAGGTGAAAGTGAAGGCGGACTTGTTGCAGGCTTTTACAAACAGCGCAGTCACGACATTATTGATATTGAACGATGTATGATTCAGCAAGAGCAAAATGATGACGTTGTTCAAGCTGTCCGTAAAATCTGCTCAAAGTACGGTATTCGTGCTTATGACGAAACAAAGCATAAAGGAACGCTTCGCCATGTTATGGTCCGCTATGGTGCGACTACTGGTGAACAAATGGTTGTGCTTGTGACTCGTACAAAAGAGCTTCCAAACAAAAATAAAGTTATCGAAGAACTAAGAGCGCGTCTGCCGCAGCTAAAATCAATTGTTCAAAACGTGAACTCCAAGAAAACAAACGTCATTATGGGTGACGAAACAACCGTGCTTTGGGGAGAAGAATATATTTACGACAACATTGGTGATGTTAAGTTCGCCATCTCAGCTCGTTCATTTTATCAAGTAAATCCAACGCAAACAAAAGTGCTTTATGACAAAGCATTAGAGTACGCTGACCTGCAAGGAGAAGAAGAAGTTATTGATGCTTACTGTGGTATTGGAACAATCTCTCTATTCCTTGCACAAAAAGCAAAGAAAGTGTATGGTGTTGAAATCGTTCCAGAAGCAATTGAAGATGCGAAGCGCAATGCTGAATTAAATGGCATTACAAATGCAGAATTTGAAGCAGGGAAAGCAGAAGAAGTTATTCCTGCATGGTATAAAAAAGGAATTAGCGCTGACACACTTGTTGTGGATCCACCGCGTAAAGGCTGTGATGAGGCGTTATTAAACACAATCATCGACATGAAGCCAAATCGCGTTGTCTATGTATCTTGTAACCCTGGAACACTTGCAAGAGACTTGCAGGTGCTAGAGGGAGGCGGCTATAAGACAGTTGAGGTTCAGCCTGTTGATATGTTCCCGCATACGACACATGTGGAGTGCTGTGCACTCCTTGTAAGGAAAGATTAGATTAAAGGATATAACAGTAAAGAGAGAGCCTTTCCTAAGTCGGAAGGCTCTTTTTAAATAGAGATTTTGTTCCCAGCTCCAAAGGCAACAGGACCCTAGATGATAAACCGAAAGGATAAAAATCCATCGAGCCGCATTGTCATATGCTTGTCGCGGAAAGACTAGCCCCTTGAGCTTTTCAATGTTAAGAGGGTCTTACTATAAATCTTAATAATAAGTCGACTTTTGGTATCTGATAATTTTCATCTCCCTGAATATTCACCGTCATTAGTCCGGAAAGAAGCGATAAATAGCATGATATCAGTTCACTAGGATTATCTTCTGCAATTTCCCCTTTCTTCTGTCCTTCAATGAATAGGGGTTCCAATATGTCGATGTAAGTCTTCATTGTATTTTCCTCAATAAGCTTTTTAGCAGTTATGGGTACTTCATCTGACGTACGAGCGTGATGCATCAACATGAAATAAAATTGGGAACCTTCATTGAGTATCTCAGCGGTTAAAGTTTTTATTTTATCTAATGGAGTTCCAGGTAGTTGATAGATACTCTTGATTCCAGCAATAGATTCGTCTATTGCTTGCTGAACGAGTGTAGTAAATAGTTCGTCTTTGGAATTAAAATAGCGGTAGAGAAGCCCAGCACTTATTCCAGCTTCACTAGCGATCATGCTCATTTTCGTGCCAATAATTCCTCGTCGAGCAAAGACCCTAAGGGCTGCTTCTATAATTTGTTCTTTTCTTTCATCACGAATTTGCTGCAACTGTTCTTCGTTTAAAGGTGCAATGATGTTTCACTCCTAGATTCTTTTCATTATTATTAAGCATTCAAATGTTCATAAGCTGTTGAGGGAAAGGGGGGGATAAGCTGAGACAATTGTTCATCAAGTGTCTGCCCACATGCCTTTGAGAGTGCCCAGAGCAATTCTTTACTTTCAGAAGATGTTTCTTCAGAAGCAAGAATGGCTGCTAGCATTTGCGAATTTATTATTTTATCTAGCGGTAAAAGCAAAGTATTCACCGCCCAATATAACCCATATAATTCAAAATTATGTTTGGTAGTGGCATGTTTAATATACAATTCAAAGTATTTTTGGGCAAATTCACTCCCCTTCAATGGTGTACCTACATATGATACTCCTTTCCATGGTAGATCAGCAACACAATTCAACCACCAGGCAGGTTCAACAATTTCATTCATTTTTTGAAGCATGTTACGTTCAAAATAAGGCGAGGGATAATTTCGTTGTTCACGCAAGCAGGATTCTAACATTTCTGCTTCTATTGCAGCCATTGTAATTCCTTGGCCGAAAATCGGATCAAAATTGCAGAAAGCATCTCCTAAAACCAACAATCCTGATGGCCATTGCTCCATTTTTTCAAAGTGATGACGAAATAACTCAGTAACTCTATAACCTCTAGGAACTGTAATTGGTTCAAGCTCTTGCAGCACTTCTGCTATTAATGGGTCAGCCAGCTTTGCAATCTCTTGTTCATACTCAGCAACATTCGTGGTTGGATAATGCCCGCCAGGACTATAAAGTACTGTTTCAGCTATGTTATTCTCAATTGTGGAAAATACTCCAGTTAAACTCCTGTTTGAAGGGTCTCCGGCAATTCGAATGACATCCCAATTTACTGACAAATGAGAGGGAATCTTGTAATGGCGAGTGCTGTAACCAAGTGAGACTTTGAGGATATCAGGGTTTGGTACATCAAATCCGAGGTGTTGTAGCCATTTTCCCAATTTAGAGGAACGGCCACTAGTATCAATTACTAGGTTAGCACCAAATGTTTTCTGCTGCCCTAGTTGTTCTCGCTCTCGTACATGGACACCTGTTACAACTGTTTGATCTGATGTCATTAGTAAGCCGATTACGTCAACCTTTGTAAGAAACTGAACATTTGAAATCTTTTTCACACGCTGACGACATACCCACTCAAGCAGAGCTCTGCTGAATGTGGCATCATTTTCTGTATTGGGCATTGCAAGGGATCCATATTGATTAGTCTGGTGAATCATTTTATTCTGTGTAGATGGAGCACCGCAAGCTAATAATTCATCATTAAATCCAGGGAAGAGTCGTTCTATTATCATTTTACCTCGAGGTGTAAATCGATGTGGGTGAAAAGCTTGAGGAGTACCTGCACGAATTTCCGGTTTCACAGGTAGATCATCTTTTTCTATGATAAGGACTTCTTCATAATAATCAGAAAGTACTCTTGCAGAGAGTAGTCCAGCCATTCCTCCACCAATTACAATTGCTTTTTCCAAATTGCCTTTTTTAAATGATACCTCTGTTTTGATCATCATTATAGCCTCCAATATACTCATTTGTAAAACTGTTCATAATAAATTAGCTTGTAATGAAAAAACAATTTTAGAATGAATGGTTCATTCAATAAAAGGATAAATTGTAATATATAGAATGTCAACAAAAACTTAATTAGATTGTGGTACTTCTCTTTTGTATAAGTATCTTTCAGTTCTAAATTAGATTAGTATAGGGGAATTAAACGTTTATTAAGGTGTCTGTTATCTTTTAATTTCTTATATACGTTTGTAGAAGGTATGTTCCAAGGGGGAATGTTAAGCGAAACATAAAGAGAGTATATGATTTTATGACAGTAGTAAAGGAGTTAAACATTTAAAATTTATATACTTCATCAGGAAACATCTATATCACAACAAAAAAGCATTGAGTTACACTCAATGCTTTTTATCTATTATTTTACTAAACTAAGTCCTCTCTCAACCTTCACAAAAGCAATAATTCCTTCACCTTCTGCAAACGTCACTTCTGTTTTTAACATATTGCGGTCAAAGTTATGTTTATCAACAAGGTTCAAGTGAATAGCTTCAATTAATTCTTTTGTATAAATTGTTTTTTCATATCCTTCAAATTCTACAAGAGCATAGAATTCTTCAAAGTCGTCTGTACATAATTCAACAGACACCTCGTAAGGGGAAACGTTTTTTTCATGATACGCTATATATTCGCAAACACTGTCGTGTACGTTTTGTTCGTTAAATTTAATTTCCATCATCTGACCTCTTTCTATGATGCCTTTCTTCTGGTGAAGATCTTTTTAATAAGCCATACGATAACAAGGATAATTATAATATCTAATAGCAGGCCGAACATTGAGAATCCAGTTCCTGCTCCGCCAAATGGATGGAACATGCTTCCTAATAAAGCACCGACCCCAAATGCACCGGCATAAGAGGCAATTTTCTTAGCTGTTGAAGGTTTTTTGTTGTTTGCTGTTGAGTTTGAATTTTTTTGAGTTGAGTTTGTAGATGTTTGTGAGTTGTCTTTCTTCGTAGAAGTTCCACCAGAATAGCTTCTATTAGAAGAGTAACCATTTGTACTCTTAGATGAATAGCTAGAACTTGGTGTGCTATAGGAATGGCTTCGCGCCCCACTGCTGTAACCTCTTGCTTCTGCTGCATGTGGAAGAATCATAGCCGCTACAATCATCATAAGCGTAAAGATTGATAAAAATTTTTTCAAAATTCTTTGCACCTCTTTGTTAGTAATATGTATATTTTACTACATGAAATAATAAAATGCTCGTCTTATGCTTTTTAAGGGAAAACTTATTTGTTACACAAATGAAACTTTTTAAAATTCAAAAAACGGGTACAACAAATAATAAGAGAGAAAATATCAAAACTGGAGGGAATAAATATGATGACGAAATCGAAGAAAAAGAAAGTGGTACTTGGTACACTTATTTCAACAGGTGGTGCTGCACTAGCAGTTGCTGCATATAAAAAGAAAAGAAAAGCATCTTTTAAAGTACGTCCAGATACAGATATGAGAAACAGTAAAAAAATCGACCAAGTAGAGAGTGTTGATGCGGACAAAGCAAGAGATGAAGAAGGACTTACTCAATATGATTCAGCTTTAAAATCAGATTGGGTAGCAAACGGGTTCCCGCAAACACATATGGAATTAGAAGAGCTAGAAAGTCAGAAAAAATAAAATAAAAAGACTAAAAAAAAGCAAGGTAGCATGTCTATCTTGCTTTTTTTGTTTGCACATAAAAATAAAAAAGAAACATATTATCAAAAAGTAACCATGATTTAATCATAAGATGCTATAATACTTTATATTATTTTATTGACTATTTTCTGGAAAAAGAGAGAAAAGAGAACATAAATGAAAACGTATTCAATACTATTCTTAACTAGGAGGGAGGTGGTTTTAAATTCTTGAAATTTTTATAAAACATAACAATAGTTAAGGGGAGAAGAAGATGCCGATTTTAATTGTAGCAATAGGAGTTCTTATTCTTTTATTTTTAATTATGAAAGTAAAGCTAAATACGTTTGTTTCGCTTGTTGTTGTTTCCTTTTTAGTTGCGATTGGTCTTGGAATGGAACTCGATAAGATTGTGCTTTCAATTGAAGAGGGAATTGGCGGACAACTAGGGCATTTAGCGTTAGTATTTGGGTTAGGGGCAATGCTTGGTAAGCTTGTGTCAGATGCAGGTGGCGGTTATCGTATTGCAATTACACTTATCAATACGTTTGGACGAAAGAAGATTCAGTTTGCAGTTGTAATCTCTTCTTTTATTATTGGAATTGCTCTATTTTTTGAAGTTGGTCTTGTTTTGTTGATTCCTATTATTTATGCGATTGCAAAAGAGCTAAAGGTTCCTTTCTTATACCTGGGGATTCCAATGGCGGCGGCATTGAACGTAACTCATGGATTCCTACCTCCACATCCAGCTCCAACAGCTATCTCACTTGCATATGGAGCAAACATAGGGCAAGTTCTTTTGTTAGGTATCATTATTGGTATCCCAACCACAATTGTAGCAGGCCCATTGTTTAATAAATTCGCAATGAAGGTATTTCCAAATGCTTATAAAAGAAGTGGAAATTTAACAGCATTAGGTCCGCGTAAAGAGTTTAATCTCGAGGAGACCCCTGGATTTGGCATTAGTGTTTTAACTTCTTTATTTCCTGTTATTTTTATGGCGATTGCGACCATTATATCTCTATTGTTTCGTGAAGAATCCAAAATAAAAGCGATTGTTGAATTTATTGGGATGCCTGGAACAGCCATGTTAATCTCTCTATTACTTGCGATTTATACAATGGGACATGCAAGGAAAATCCCTATGGCAGATATCGGAGATTCTTTATCAAAATCTATTTCTCAAATTGCGATGATGCTTCTTATTATCGGGGGAGGAGGGGCATTCAAGCAAGTTCTAGTAGACGGGGGAGTTGGAGACTATGTAGCTTCTTTATTTCAAGACACAAATCTGTCTCCGCTTTTAGTTGCTTGGATGATTGCAGCTCTTTTGAGGCTATGTTTAGGATCTGCAACAGTAGCAGCTTTAACAACAGCAGGATTAGTAGCTCCTCTTATGGCAGCAAGCGCGGTCAATCCTGCTTTAATTGTATTAGCAACAGGAGCGGGAAGCGTTATTTTTTGTCATGTAAACGATGCAGGATTTTGGATGGTAAAAGAGTACTTTGGTTTAAGTATGAAGGAGACATTTCAGACATGGAGTTTACTCACAACCGTTCTTTCTGTGACAGGTCTGGCCTGTGTTCTACTGCTTGAGATGTTTCTGTAAACAAAAAAGCTTGCTTTATCACTCGATAAAGCAAGCTTTTCTTATTAAACATCATTAACCAGTAACAACGGTCTCTTTTTTAACAGGTTTTTGTTTTTTACGATTAATTTTTCCAATCATATATTTACCGAACGGAAAACGATTTAGAATATTAATCGTGATAATACAGCTTATAAGAGCTGAAACGAACAAGACTGGAATTTGCATGTAACCAAGTTCCCATCCTTGTGAAGCAATAAAATCTCGAATAATTGTAAGATAAAACCAATGGGCAAGATAAATACCGAACGAATATTGGCTGACAATTGTTAATAACTTCGGTGTTTTCTGAAGGCTTTGGCATACAAGGAGCAGGAACAGAATCATCATAACGGTAAAGAAAATAATATCAATCCGCTTTGACCCTACTGGGAAATATTCATTCACATTATTATATATAAGCACACCTAATGAAACGATTAAGAAAAAGAAAATCAGCGCTTTAAATCTTTTTAAGCTTTCTACAAAAGTCATAAAGTTTTTTCCACAATAATATGACAAAGAGAAATAAAATAACCAAGCTACAAACGGGATATAGTATCCGCCGCTCCACAGATAACTTGTAAAAGGTGTGTGGGAAGTAGGTTGTATAAAGTTAAAGATAGCCAAATAAGCTACGTTAATAATTAATGAAACGCTTAAAACAAGCGCAGCTGGTAGTTTGTAAAAGAATTTTGTGAATAAATGATGTAAAACATAAAACTGAAAGATAACTAATACAAACCAACCGTGATATCCACCTGTGAGGTTATTCCAAATCAAGCTTGGAATTTGTTCAGGTACGGCACGTCCTGAGAATACAGCATAGAAGATTGCCATAAAAATGAATGGAAATAAAATTAATTTAATTCTTTTCCAATAGAATCCTTTCGGAAGCTTATTAGGATATGAATAAGCTAAAATTAATCCAGATATGAAAACGAAAGTGGGAGTACCAAAACAAAGTATTGTTGCTAATGTTGTAACAAGTATTCCTTCTTGCACATAATTGACTGTAAATGTTGTTGAATGGAGCATTACAATGCTTAGACATGCTAAGGCTCTTATAATCGTAATTTCATTTAAAACTTTCCTTTTCTTTTTAGGGCTTGGCTCTGCTTTTGATACTGATGTACTTGATGTTAGGGCTAAATCCCTATCATTTTTACTCATAGTGCCCTCCTCTTCGATTCTGTTATAAAACACTTAGAATTATAAACATTGTCTGATTTCTTCGCAATGGATATATATGGATAGGGTGTTGGAGAGAGTATGACTTATACTACTTGATTAAAATAAGCTTTAACTATGCTAGAAACTATAACAGAAAATAGAACAGCAGTATGTTATTACGATAACATAGCTCTCGAGAGAACAATATTCCTTCTACGGTAATTCAAATATTTGCTTTTTAATCCTTCTTCTTGAAAGGTACCCGTATAGTAAGAACTTTCTTTAGAAAAGGCGAATGAAGTAAAATAATACAAGAGGACTCAACTGTTAAAATAATCATTTGTCCTTCTTTATTAATTAGAAAGATAGAATTAAGTTTTTAAAAAAGATGGAAATTATGGAATAGAAAATATAATATAGGAAAAAGAGGAGGGATTAGAGTGTTAAAAGACGTATCAGTACAAGAGAGACCTCTATTTCAAAAGGTCTTATCTACATTTGTATTAACACTGCTCATTGCAACAGTTGGATTATACATAGGGCAATTCGTGCCTGCTGCATTAATGCTGCCGCTTGCAGTTGTTGAAGTTGTTATGCTTATTGCAGCTTTTTGGTTACGACGAAAAAGCCGTGTTGGCTATGCCTTTGTGTATGCTTTTGCAGCTATTTCAGGGATTACAACATATCCAATTGTAAGCTATTATGCATCAATGAGTGGAGCGAACGTTGTTTTGCAGGCGTTTGGTTCTACATTCGGTATTTTCTTAGTAATGGCTATAATTGGATCGAAAATGAAAAAAGATTTATCATTTTTATCTTCGTTCTTATTAGTTGCTGTTCTATCAATGATTTTTGTAAGTTTATTTGGTTTATTTACAGGAGGACTTACATCAGGCTCTTTAATGGCTTTATCTGTTATTGGAACAATTGTATTTTCTCTTTATGTTCTATATGATTTTAACCAAATGAAGAGAATGCAGATTACAGAAGCAGACGTGCCATTACTTGCTTTATCTCTATACTTAGATTTCATTAACTTGTTTATTAATTTACTTCGCTTCTTCGGTATTCTCGGTAGCGATGATTAAGAAAAAGAGCGAGACTGTTTGATCAGTCTCGCTCTTTTTCTTAATTTAAAATTAGAATTGTTTTCCTAACTCTTTTGCACGTTTAATGCCATCTGCTTTAATTTCTTCAGCTTTGCTTGGCTCTGCATTATGTCCTTCAATAAATAGACCGTCAAATGATGGAACGCCGAAGAAGTTCATCATAATGCTGATGTAACGATGACCCATTTCTAAGTCTGCTGCAGGACCTTCTGAATAGTAGCCGCCACGTGCTTGGATATGAAGGGCTTTTTTGTCTGTTAGCAATCCAACAGGACCTTGTTCTGTATATCTGAATGATTTCCCTGCAACAGCTACAGAATCTAAGTATGCTTTCATCACTGGTGGGAACGAGAAGTTCCATAGTGGTGTAACAAATACATATTTATCAGCTGAAATAAACTGTTCGTTCAGTTCTGCAAGACGACTTACTTTTTGTTGTTCTACTTCAGAAAGCTCAGTGAATTCACTTCCTGAACGAAGTTTGCCCCATCCGCTGAAAATATCAGCATCAATGTGTGGAATGTTTTCTTTATACAAATCAATATGAACAATTTCATCACTTGGGTTATTTTCTTTATAGCTCTCAAGAAATGCTTGACCTGCTGCCATGCTGTAAGATGTTTGCTCATCATGTGGATGTGCAGTAATATATAATACTTTTGTCATTATGAATCGACACCTTCCTGTTTTTAAAATATATACTCGCGAAAGTATTGTTAGTTTCAAAAAGTTAACTTTGTTACTAATAGTAACCTGTGCACTTATTTTAGTCAATCATTTTGATTTACACTAACATAATTCTATATATAGAAAGAAGAAGGAAGTTATGAAAGAAGATGAAAACTTTAATTTGTGAAACATTTCACTTTTTGTAAATAAGGAATAGTTTTGAAAGTGAAGTGAAAGAATGAAATTTTCTTAATGTTGCAATATATCTCATGATAACGCTATATTATCGAATTCTAAGCTCGTGAAATAAAAAAAATTCACACTAAAAATGACCATTTATACGTAATCGCTACCAATACTTATTTCTAAAGGTTTAAGGTGAAAAGAGAAAAAGAAAGAAAAGGTTTCCACACTAAGTTAATAATTAAGTAAGTTAAACAAAATGATTGACTCCTTTATTTAATTTAAGTTACTATTAGTAACGTGATGTTGCTTACAAAAGTTAAGCACTTAAATCTTTTTATTTAAGAAAGAAGGTTAGGATCAAATGGATATCCTCTTGGCTATTCTGCCAGCAATCTTTTGGGGGAGTATCGTCTTATTTAATGTTAAATTAGGCGGAGGTCCATATAGTCAGACACTAGGAACAACAATCGGTGCCCTTTTATTTTCCGTTGTTATCTATCTCGTTGTTCATCCAGTGTTGACCCCAACGATTTTCATAGTTGGAATCGTTTCAGGATTGTTTTGGGCACTTGGACAAAGCAACCAGTTGAAAACTATTGATTATATTGGTGTTTCAAAAACAATGCCAATTTCAACAGGTATGCAGCTTGTATCAACTGCTCTATTTGGTGTTATTGTATTTCACGAGTGGTCAACAACAACGACCGTTATTTTAGGTGTGTTAGCATTAATTTTCATCGTTATTGGGATTGTACTTACATCAGTAGAAGATAAGAAAGATGACAATCAAAATGCTCAGTTCAAAAAAGGGATTGTTACACTTATTATTTCTACCATCGGGTATTTAATTTATGTTGTTGTGGCACGTTTGTTTAATGTTGATGGATGGGTAGCTCTATTTCCACAAGCAATTGGAATGTTTATTGGTGGACTCATTTTAACGTATAAACATAAACCATTTAATAAATATGCGATTCGTAATATTATTCCAGGGCTCATTTGGGCTGCAGGAAATATGTTCTTATTTATTTCACAACCAAAAGTAGGAGTTGCTACAAGCTTCTCACTATCACAAATGGGAATTGTAATCTCAACACTAGGCGGTATTTTCCTCTTAGGAGAAAAGAAATCAAAACGTCAGCTTGTGTTTATTACAATCGGTATTATTCTTATTATTTTAGGTGGCGTATTCTTAGGAATGGCTAAGAGTTAACGTTAACGTGAAAGTTAAATATTGAATTTAGCATTTTCAAGGAGGAAGTATAATGTATACAGATTTAAAAGATAAAGTTGTCGTTATTACAGGTGGATCTACTGGTTTAGGACGAGCAATGGCTGTTCGTTTCGGAGAAGAAGAAGCTCGTGTTGTTATCAACTATTGGAATAATGAAGAAGAAGCGTTAGAAGCAAAAAAAGAAGTTGAAGAAGCAGGCGGAAAAGCAATCATTGTTCAAGGTGACGTAACAAAAGAAGAAGACGTTATTAATCTTGTTCAAACAGCTGTAAAAGAATTCGGTACACTTGATGTAATGATTAACAACGCGGGTGTTGAAAACCCTGTTCCATCTCATGAGCTTACATTAGATAACTGGAATAAAGTTATTGATACAAACTTAACAGGAGCATTCCTTGGTAGCCGTGAAGCTCTTAAATACTTTGTAGAAAACGATATTAAAGGAAATGTAATCAACATGTCTAGTGTTCATGAAATGATTCCTTGGCCACTATTTGTTCATTATGCAGCAAGTAAAGGCGGGATGAAGCTAATGACTGAAACCCTAGCACTTGAATATGCTCCAAAAGGCATTCGTGTTAACAACATTGGTCCAGGTGCAATGAACACACCAATTAATGCTGAGAAATTTGCAGATCCTGAGCAGCGTGCAGACGTTGAGAGCATGATTCCAATGGGATACATTGGAGACCCTAAAGAAGTAGCAAATGTTGCAGCATTCTTAGCTTCTTCTCAAGCAAGCTATGTAACAGGAATTACGCTATTTGCTGACGGTGGTATGACAAAATATCCTTCTTTCCAAGCTGGTAGAGGTTAATAAATCAAAAAATCCCCTTTAGGTGAAATGCCTAAAGGGGATTTTTTGATTTAAAAGTGATGTGCTAAATCTTTAGCTTGACCAATAGCTTTTGTTTTTATCTCATCTGTTTTTTCAGGGTGGATCATTTGTCCTTCAATTGCAATTGTTTCAAACGACTCAATTCCAAAGAAATCCATCATTACTTCAAGATAGCGATGTCCCATCTCCTTATGAACATCAGGACCTTCAGAATAGAGGCCTCCGCGTGCTTGAATATGTACAGCTTTCTTTCCCTTTAGAAGCCCTTTAGCTCCGTCTCGTGTATATTTAAATGTTTTCCCTGAAACGGCAATCGCATCAATATATGTTTTCATAATTGCTGGAATAGAGAAGTTCCACATGGGTGTTACAAACACGTATTTATCTGCTAATAGAAACTGTCCGCCTAACTCAGCTAGTCTTCCAACCTTTAATCTTTCATTTGTCTCTAGTTTCTCAAACGAGTTACCAGCCCGAAGCTTTTCCCAACCGCTAAAAACATCAGCATCTAAATATGGAATATCCGCTTTATATAAATCTAAATGAACCACTTCATCACATGGATTTTCTTTCTTATATGTTTCAATAAATTCTTGGCCAACCGCCATGCTAAGTGATGCATCTGCTTGTAATGGATGTGCTGTAATATATAAAACATTTGCCATACATTTTTCCTACCTTTCCTTGCGACCAAACGCAATGATGTTCAACCTGGCTCGTGGGGGATTTCCTTCCGCGAACAGAGAATGTTTTCTATTTCTTCTTTTTTTAATCTTTAACCCAGCTCTCAGCCCATTGACTAATAGGACCAAGAATTTTTCCTAATTCAGTTCCTTTTTGAGTTAGGGAATACTCTGAACGAATAGGGCGATCTGGAATCACGTTGCGAACAACAATTCCATGCTCTTCAAGCTCTTTAATTCGCTCTGTTAACATACGTCGACTTAAGTCTGGAATCGTTTCGCTTAATTCACTAAATCTTTTAGGACCGCTCATTAGAACATAAATAATAAGCCCTGTCCATCTTTTCCCAATTAATTCAAAGCTCTTCTCTACCTTTGGATGCAATTCTCTATTCTCTGTCACTCGTTTAGCCTCCTTACCTGAATTCGACAAAGGATTACTTATGTACTTATTGTAACAAAAAACCGAATGAAATAGATTTTTTTAGTATGAGGTAATTAGTAAAGTTTCATAACAGTAAGTACGATTAGAAAGAAATGAAAAATAATCCGTTCAAATCTCATTTTAAAGTTTTCATAGATGTTCCAAAGCAGAATGAAACTTTTGGTTAATAAGTACAATGACGTTCTCTTTCCCCTATATTACAATGTTAATTAATATAACATGATATGTAACTTAAAGTAATTTATCGGAATATTCAATTATCTATAATGTAAGGGAAGGGGAAATATAATGAGGGAAACGAAAAAAGAGATAAAAAAAGAACCTTTTTATAAAGGGATCTTTTTTCAAATTGTTGTTGCTATTATTTTAGGAACAGTTGTTGGGTATCTGTGGCCAAGCGTTGGGAGTGCTCTTCAACCAGTTGGAGAGGGATTTATTAAGCTTATTAAAATGATTATTGCACCACTCATTTTTGGGGTAGTTGTTGTCGGGATTGCTAAAGTAGGCAACATCAAAACAGTTGGAAGAATCGGAGGGAAGACACTTCTCTACTTTGAAGTTGTTACAACGTTTGCTTTAATTATTGGGGTTGTTGTAGCAAACATGATGAATCCAGGTTCAACAATGAATGTAGATCCATCAACATTAAGTACAGCAACTGTTGAAGAGAAAACAAACGGTTCAGATCTTCCGAGTGAAGGTGAGTTTTTTCTGAATATGATTCCAGATAGTGCTGTTGGAGCTTTCGCGAATAACTCTATGCTTCAGGTTCTATTAATTTCATGTTTGTTTGGAATCGCTCTTGTCCATATTGGGGGGAAAACGTCGGAAGTTTTGCTTGATGTACTAGAAAAAGTAAACAATGTTCTCTTCAAAATTATGAGTTATATTATTAAACTAACAGCACTAGCAACCTTTAGTGCAATGGCATTTGCAGTAAGTCAATATGGGATTGGGACACTTGCTTCATTCGGCAAACTGTTTGTTGCGATGACAGTTGCTTGTCTCTTATTTATTCTAGTATTAGCTGTTATTGTTCGGATAATGATTGGACTCAGTTTGTGGAAAATCATTGTATATATAAAAGAAGAGATTTTACTTGCTTTTGCGACAGGATCAACAGAAGCCGTTATGCCACAATTGATGGATAAATTTGAACAAGCAGGATGCAATAAAGCTGTAGTTGGCTTAGTTGTCCCAACAGGTTACTCTTTTAATTTGGATGGGGCTTCAATTTACCTATCTATCGCCCTGGTCTTTTTAGCTCAAGCAACAGGAGTCGACTTAAGTCTTGGAGAGCAGCTACTTATGTTAGGGATCTTACTTTTAACTTCTAAAGGAATGGCTGGAATTCCGGGATCCGCTTTTGTTGCCCTTTCTGCAACGGCCGCTGCGATGGGATCTATCCCAGTTGCCGCTGTTGCCCTGATGCTAGCGCCAGATCGTTTTATGGGAAACTATCGGACAACAGTTAATATTATTGGTTATGCTGCAGCTACGTTTATTATCTCAAGCTGGGAGAAGTTGCTTGATAAAGAGCAGGCACGAGCAATGCTTGAAGGTGAACTTGTGTACGAACCAAAAAATGTGGAGATAGAAGAGGATTTTGATGAAGTCACAACATCTAGCAAAACTGTATCATAAATAACGAAAAAAGGTGCCTCTAAACAAGGCATCTTTTGTATTTTGGATAAATTTGGTGAGTATACAGAGGCATATTTTATTTTTTCAAGGGTATAGGAAAGGTACCAACTTAAACCTAGAAAAATGAAGGAGGACCATAATGATGAGCAAACAAACAATTCTAAATAAAGAATTGCCAAAAGGGGTCGGGCCAAATGTAAGTCCAGAAGCTTTTACAAATGATAAACGAAAAGTCTTTCTCTTTGGTTCTCCAAGTTATACAAATATAGGAGACCAAGCGATTGCTTATGCAGAAGAGAAATTTATAAGAAATCACTATCCTTACTATGAGTATATTGAAATTATGGACTATGCAACAGATGAAGGAATCCAAATTGTAAAAGAAATTATTAGTGAAGATGATATTGTTTGTTTTACAGGCGGTGGAAATCTTGGGAACTTGTATCTCGATATTGAGGAAGATCGAAGAAAAGTAATTTCAACTTTCAAAGATTACAAGACGCTCTCCTTTGCTCAATCTGTTTACTTTGAAGAAACAGAGGAAGGGGATAAGGAGAAAAAGAAAACCAAAGATGCTTATCATCAAAACCGTCATTTAACAATTGGAACGAGAGAACAGCAGACGCTTGAATATGTGAAAGATACATTTGATTCTGAAGTGATGTATACACCTGATATGGTATTATCGTTAGATATTGAGCCTCAAGAGCTTGAGAGAGAAGGAGTTCTCTTTATTCTAAGAGAAGATAAAGAAAAGGTAACAGAGGAGAAGTTTATTTCTGAGTTAAGAGAGTGGATAGAACAGGAAAAAGGGAAACGTACTGGGCGTACAGATACAGTGCTACACGATATTGATGTTATTGATTACAAGGACCGAGAAGATCAATTTATGAAGATGCTAAATCGCATCGGATCCAGCGAGTTAATTGTTACAGATCGTCTGCATGCAATGATCTTCTCCATTATTACAAAAACACCTTGCGTGGTATTTGGTAACAGCTATGGAAAGGCGAAACACTCTTATCGAGACTGGCTTGAAGCATTGAACTTTATTGAGTATACAGATCAAAAAGATATTAATAAACTCGAAGAAATGATTGATCGTCTCCTCCAAGCAGAGCCAAATGACATTGACTTAAAAGAAGATTTTAGACCTTTACGCACCTATTTTAAAAAATAAAAAGCTCCATAAAAAAGCGTGAGGAAAGAACTCCTCACGCTTTTTTAATTTACTCAAAAATAGTACCTTTTTTGAATTTAGAATTTTTAAAGGTGAATTTCATAAGAAGAAGGTATGAAACGCCTCCGACAACAACACCGATAATCCATCCAAGATCAACTTCTAAGAAGGCTGCCGAAGCGCCTGCTAGCATTGCAATTAAAGCACATGGATTAACACCTGAGAAGGGTCCGTCTTTTTTATATAAATCATCAACATTTACTTTTTGTTTTCTTAATATATAATACTCCACTAAAAGAATAGAAACGATAGGGCCCAGGAATGCTGAGTAGATGAGAACAAACAGATTGAGTCCGTTTGCAGAAGAATCTTGAACAAGAACCCATGGAAATGAACAAAGTGCAAGCAATCCAGTTACAATAACAGCTGCTTTGTACTTCATTTTCGTTAACAAAGTAATTACGTATGTTGGCGGAACAATATTTGCAACCATATTAACTGCTACAGCTCCTATCACAATAAAAGCAGATACCCCAACAGTAATATAAGGATTGTCTACAACAACAGCAAAAGCTTTGACTGGATTTGAAATACCAGTTGCTGAAGCGAGCATAACGCCAATTGTCAGCACAAAACCATAAGCAATAGTAATAGGAGAGAAATATAATAAACCACGTTTCTTATTGCTTATACCTGTTTTTAACTCTCGAGAGTAGTCGCCAGCGCTTAAGAAAATTGCCGCGTAGTTACCGAGGAAAACCATAATAAAAGCGAAAAAGGGAAGTCCCCATGTTCCTTCTGTATGAACCCACTTTTCTGTAATCACATCTTTATAAGAAGTGAGGAGGATACTAAATACATAGAGGAGTGCAAGCATAATGACAATAGAGGCGAGTGTTTCAACCCATTTAATGGCATGAAATCCGTAAAGAGAGAGAACAATTTGTAGAAGTTGTAGAGCAATAAAACATACTACAACATTATCAACAGATCCTCCTGTCAGGGCTTTTGCAATTTCATTGAGTGCAGTACCACCAATCCAGCTTTGAAATCCGTACCAAATAATAGCTGGAATGCCTCTCAAGAGAGAAGAAATGATGGAACCTTTTACTCCAAATGACATTCGAAGCTGCATGACATAAGGAATGCCTGTTTTATAGCCGAATCGATCGTTCAAAGCGAAAAAGGTGGAGATAATCCCAATTGCAATAGCTGCTGCCACAAACGTTTGGAAGATGTTGAGCGTTGCCGTTCCCGCTACAACTAAGCTTGCACCAAGCGTCATATTACCAAGATTCACTCCATCACCAATCCACATGAACATGTAAGATAGAGGACTAACAGGTCGTTCCTTTTTTGGAAGAAGTGACTCATCAATCTTCAGGGTGTCTTTTGTACTTTGTTCTTCTACGACTGGATTTGCTAAATTTGTAGACACTATTATTCAGCTCCTTTTCATAAAGTTCTCTATATAGTTAATTGTTTTAACTTTAGACGTTAAGAAAATTGACATGTATAAAGTTTATAAGATGAAAAAAGAGATGTCATTGACATATTTGTGAATTTTCTGAAAATTTTTTGTGCAATATGACAAATTATTTTAGTAGAAAAGAAAGCGTGAAAAAGCCAAACACCTCTTACTAGAATGTTTGGCTGTATATATTATAGTGTCTATACATGAATGCTTTCTCCTTGACCTTGAATCAATGCTTTAATTCGAAAGGCGAGACGCAAACGGAGTGTTTCGTCAGGTTCCTTCAAACTTCTTCCTATAAGATCTTCACATTTTTCAAGGCGATAAATTACAGTATTTCTGTGTACATATAAACGCTTTGCTGTTTCAGAAAGTTGACAATGAGTTTCCAAATAAACAGAAAGGGTGTGGAGTAAGACGTCATGATCTTTTTTTGCTCCATCAAAAAAAGGCTGAAATGTATCACTGTAGAATTTTTTTAATTGCTCGTATGGAACCATGCGTAAAATTTCAGGAACTTCTTTCGGTTGATATGTCTCAATAAAGCCTTCTTGTCCTGATAGCTGTCCATAATATAGTGTGTCATTTGCTTCTTTGTAAGAAATAGGAACATGTAATAGCTGTTGAGCATAGTTGCTAAGGCCAAAACAAAGGTCTTTTTTGAAACGGCTTGAGACCTTAACTTGAAGCTTTCTCAGCAAATCGAGAATAAACTGATCCATCTGAACCTGTTTGCTCTTTAAAGGAAAAAGTAAAACATAAGCTCTATTTACTGTGAAAAAATGAACGGTCTGAGAAAAGCGCTGTAATTCAGCTTCGATTGTGTCGTAAATAAGCTCATAATCTTGTCTGTGTTGTGAAAATGAAGTTTCTTTATGACGTTCAATTGTTTTTCCTACCGCACAAACATAGCGTTGCTCATTTTCTAATCCAAATTCTTTTCCTCGGCTAAGGATTTCTTGTGATGTTGTAAAGCTTCCATTAATAAAATTGTTAAAAAACTCGTTGTGAAGGCGGCGTTCGTTTTGTTTTAAGGCATTTTCTTTCATTAGCTCAAAAGCTATAACATTAATAGCTTGTTCAATTGTAAGAACAGTAGAACGATCTGTTGGATGGATCTCCCCAAAAACACATAAGTAGCTGTACTGCTTGTGTGTATGGACAGGGAAAAGAGTTAGCGTAATTTTATCTGGACTAAGAAGTGAAAAAGTGAAAGGCGTTTGTTGAAAAATATCGTTCTCAACTAAAATAGTTTCTAATTTTTCATAGATAGAATAATCATGGCTTGAATTTGTAATAGGTTGTAAATGGTGATTTAGTAAAACAACTTGAAAATGAATGAGTGATGATAAACTTTGTAAAATTTTATGTACGTTTTGTCCATTCATAATTTGATTTGTAAACTGCTGGTGCGTCATCATTGCATTTCGAAGTTCAGTTGTACGAATGTCGAGTATATAATTTAGAGACTTATGAACAATATCCCCTAGTGAAGTATGCATAGGAAGTTCTAAAAGCGGAAAATTGAGCTGTTGAGCTAATTCAATGGCTTGCAGTGGGATTTCTTGTAAGAAACGCTTTGTTTTAATTCCTAAGCCTGAGCAACCTTTCTTTTTCATCTCTTCAATAAGTGTAATAAGAGAGTGAAGGTCATCCTTAAAATGAAAAGCAGTTGTAATAAGAAGTTCATCTTTTTTGAGAAAATGGATAATATCAGGGGCATCCATCATGTTAACAGTGTTTACCTCATAATCTATATTCTTCTCTCCAGCTCGTATAATTGTGCCTTTAAATACTGATAAATCTAATAATTCGCTTAATTTCATAAAACTCAGTTCTCCTTTTGTAGGATATTTAAAAGTTTAGGACAAGAAAGATAAGGTTTTGGTTAATATGCATAAAGAAATGACTGAATATTCTACAATTATGTCAATGATTTTAGCAGGTATCTATTTTAAAATCAATATATATTACAAACAATGTTAGGAAAAGTAACGAATGGAATATAAGCAAGACTTTTTGTGAGAGAGGAGGGATATGCTTGGTAATGGAGGAAAAGAAAAAGCTCACACTAGCACAGCAAACAGCTGAGATGGTGGAATGGTTAGCTTCATTTGGAGGAAGTGAAAGCGGTGGAGTGACACGACTTCTTTATTCTGAGAGTTGGAAACTTGCTCAAGAGGCGCTCAAAGCACGAATGGAGGAGGCTTCTTTACATGCTTACTATGATGATGCTGGAAACCTCTTTGGAAGGTTAGAAGGTAGCGAAAAAGAAGGTCGTGCAATTCTTACAGGCTCTCATATTGATACGGTCGTAAATGGAGGGAAATATGACGGAGCATACGGAATTATTGCAGGATTTCTTGCGCTCAAATATTTATCTGAGCATTACGGTCGTCCCAAAAAAACAATTGAAGTTGTTTCACTATGTGAGGAAGAAGGAAGTCGATTTCCAATGACCTACTGGGGGTCAGGAAGTATTACAGGACTAAGATCACTTGATGACGTTTATGTATTAAAAGATCAAGAAGGTACTTCATTTATAGAAGCAATGGAAAAGTCAGGATTTGGGAAGGGAAAGTATCAGCTTCCAGGAAGTGCTCATTTCGATTGTTTTATCGAATTGCATATTGAGCAAGGGGAAGTGCTGGAACGAGAAAACAAATCCATTGGCGTTGTGTCTCATATTGTTGGACAGCGCCGATACAATGTAACGGTCAACGGTGAAAGTAACCATGCTGGAACAACCCCAATGAAGTGGCGAAAGGATGCAATGAACACGGCTTCAGCACTTATTCAAGTACTAATGGAGAAGTCGAAAAGAATGCCTGCTGATCTTGTTGTAACAGTGGGTCAAATGATTGTTGAGCCAAATATACCAAATGTTATCCCAAATAAGGTAACATTCAGTATTGATATTCGTCATAGTGACAGTGATATTATTCAATCATTCTGTCAGGAGGCATTTGAAAGCTTTGAAGGTCTAGCGAGAGAAAGGGGCACATCATTAGACATTCACAAGTGGATGGATGAGCATCCTATTAAAATGTGTGAAAACCTTAACGAACTTTCAACAACAATCCTTCAAACAGAAGGCACTTCATTTAAAGAAATGACTAGTGGAGCTGGACATGATTCGCAGGTTTTCGGACAATTCATCCCTACCTCGCTTTTGTTCGTTCCAAGTCATAAAGGAATAAGTCATTCACCGCACGAATTTACTAAAACAGAAGATTTAGAAAAGGGAATAAATCTTTTAATTAAAATATTGCACAAGTTAGCTTATTAAGGAGGAAAAAGGATGGTAAGTTTCCAAGAAATAAATTCACCTTTACGAACAATTATGACACCAGGTCCTGTAGAAGTTGATCCAAGAGTTCTACGTGCAATGAGCAACCCAATCCTTGGGCAATTTGATCCTGCATTTACAACGATGATGAACGAAACAATGGAAATGCTTCGAGGAGTATTCCAAACGAAAAATAAGTGGGCATTTCCAATTGATGGAACATCCAGATCAGGTCTGGAAGCTGTGTTATGCAGTGTTTTAGAGCCCGGTGATAAAGTTTTAATTCCTATTTTTGGTAGATTTGGTCATCTTTTAACAGAAATTGCTGAGCGCAACGGAGCAGACATTCATTTGATGGAATGTGAGTGGGGCACAGTATTTGATCAAGAAGAGATCATTAATGAAGTAAAACGAGTGAAACCAAAAGTACTTGCTGTTGTTCATGGTGAAACGTCAACAGGATGTATGCAGCCGTTAGATAAAGTTGGTCCTGCTTGTCGAGAGCTTGGCGTGTTAACAATTGTAGATGCTGTTGCAACAATTGGTGGAACAGAAGTTAAAGTTGATGAGTGGCAACTTGATGCTGTTATTGGCGGAACTCAAAAGTGTCTTTCTGTACCGTCTGGAATGGCTCCTATTACTTACAATGAGCGAGTTGAAGAAATTCTTGCTCGTCGTAAAAAGGTTGAAAAAGGTGTTGCAACAGATCAGGATCGCGTTAACGTTCAGCATCCGATTCGGAGCAATTATTTTGACTTAAGCCAGCTTCAAGACTACTGGGGACCACGTCGTCTTAATCATCATACAGAAGCAACATCGATGCTATATGCTTTGCGTGAGGGAGTGCGCATTGTTCTTCAAGAGGGCTTAAAAGAAAGGTTCTCACGTCACCGTTTTCATGAGAGAGCACTTATTGAAGGAATTAAAGCAATGGGCTTAACGTTATTTAATGAAGGACCTCAAAAATTACCGATGGTAACATGCGTAGATATCCCAGAAGGTGTTGATGGAGAAAAAGTTAGAACAATGCTTCTTGAACAATTCGGAATTGAAATTGCTAGTTCGTTTGGACCGCTACACGGCAAGATTTGGAGAATTGGAGCGATGGGCTACAGCTGCCGCAAAGAAAATATTTTATTTGTTTTATCAGCTCTCGAAGCATCCCTTATTCGTAATGGAGCAAAAATTCAAGTTGGCAGAGGACTTCAAGCAGCGCTAGATGTGTATGAAGCAGGTAGCCTTCAAGAAAAAGAGAATGGAAAAGAGAGCACAGTAATAAAGTAAAGAAGATGCTGATGTGATTTTTAGAAAAAGATTCCGGAGGCTCCGGAATCTTTTTGCGCACTGTAGCCGATACAGATAAAGAGAAAAGTAGATAAATAGATCCCATTCCTTACACATATAGAAGGTGAATTTATGAGAGAGTTTCTTAGTATAAAAGGGTGGCTTGCAGGTTTGCAATGGCTCTTTTTTATTTTTACCAACACAGTTGTTATTCCGATTACAGTTGGAGCAGCTTTTCAACTTTCCCATGAAACGCTTGTTTCATTAGTTCAATGTTCCTTTTTGTTTACGGGTCTAGCTTGTGTTTTACAAGCTTTCTTAGGCCATAAGCGTTCGATTATGGAAGGGCAATCAGGGTTATGGTGGGGAGTTATTTTAAGTCTTTGTTATGGAGCTGCTGAGAGCGGTATGTCTCTAGCAACTATTGGAGGAAGTTTAAGTGTTGGAATCATCATTTCAGGAATTATTACAATTGTTATTGGGGTGAGCGGCCTATCAGGTTATTTATCCCGTTTATTTAACAATGGTGTTATGGCTGTTTTTTTGTTTTTATTAGCTTGCCGCCTCAATACAATGTTCCTTCAAGGAATGCTAGGTATTCCATTTGGCAAAGGTGATGAAGAAGCACATATCGATGTACCAGTTCTTTTATTGTCAGTAGCTGTTGTTGCTTTTGTGATTATCTTCAGTATAAAGGCTCGCCCTTCCTTTGCTAAATATTCCTTACTTATTGGCATTATTGTTGGGTGGATTTCGTTTAATCTTTTGTTTGGGGAGAAAGCGGCTGTAGAGGTTTCAGAAGGAGTAAGTATAAAACTTTTTCCACTTGGTTCCCCTAGTTTTGATATCGGCATTATTTTAACAGCTGTTATTGCAGGTCTCATCAATACATCCAACACATTCGGAGCTCTAAAAGGAACCGATGAAATTTATAAAAAAGAGGCGACAAAGGGAGAGTATAGGGGCTCATTTACAATTAGCGGCGTGTTAGGCATTTGTTCTGGATTATTTGGCTTAGTTCCGTTCGCACCATATGTCTCTTCTATTGGGTTCCTTCAGCAAACAAAAATTGTTGAACGACTTCCTTTTCTGATTGGAGGAGCACTCTTTACTTTGATGGGGGCTGTTCCATACGTAGGAAATATGATGGCTAAGCTTCCCCTTAGTGTAGGTAGTGCCGTTTTGCTTGTGACATATTTACGGTTGCTTCATTCTTCTTTTAACTATTTTATTACAATTACATTTACGCCGGAAAATGTGTATCGATTAAGCATTCCTTTGTTTATTGGTATAGGTTTAATGACGTTTCCTGCTTCTTATTTTGAAACAGTGCCAAGTATTTTAAGACCGCTTGCTAGCAATGGTTTACTCATGGGAATTTTACTATCTCTTTTATTAGAAAATATAAAACTTTCAAAACGGAATATAAAAAAAGGAGCTTCAGTAGAAGAAGAGAGAAGATATAAAGGAAAATGAGGAGGAGCTTATGATAAAAGATCAATGGAATGCTTTTTTTAATCAGAATGTAGCAATTGCCCCAACAGGGAAAGGCAGCTTGGATGGTTTGGTTTTTTCTGTGAAAGATGTCTTTGCCATTCAACATTATCAAAGCAGTGCAGGAAATCCTACATGGCTTCGTACACATGAGGAATCTAAAAGAAATGCAGTGGCAATTGACATGTTGCTTAATCAAGGTGCAAAGCTGCATGGAACCACTCATACCGATGAATTGATGTACAGTTTAAACGGTGAGAATTTCCATTATGGTACACCTATTAATCCGAAAGCTCCAGATCGCATTCCTGGAGGTTCTTCAAGTGGATCAGCTGTTTCTGTTGCGGGTCAAACAGTTGATTTTTCTCTAGGAACCGACACTGGAGGCTCGGTCCGCATTCCGTCTTCTTATTGTGGTATTTATGGGTTTAGGCCAACACATGGAGCTGTGCCGATAGAAGGGGTTATTCCACTTGCTAAAAGCTATGACACAGTAGGGTGGATGGCAAATAGCATTGATTTATTACTTAAGATTGGGCGTGTTCTGCTTCCTCAATTTAAAGAAGACGGAGATTTTATAAACGTTGAGTTTGCAGAAGATGCATGGGAACTTCTTGAGGGAGAAACAAAAGCTGCTTTTCTTCCCTTCTTAAAACTATTAGAAGAGGAAAGCGAAAATAGCAAGTGGCAAAGGATTTCACGTGAAGGTTTATCAGAGTGGTCAAGTGTCTTTAGAACAATTCAAGGAATCGAAATTTGGAAAGAGCATGAGCAATGGATCAAGAAAGAAAACCCAATCTTTGGATCAGGAATTTCTGAACGATTCGACTGGACAAGTACGTTGAAAAAAGAACAGAATGAAGCCGCTTATAAGCTAAGGGAGAAAATAACAAACGAGCTTACACATTTGCTTGGAGAAGATGGAATACTTGTAATCCCAACAGCCCCTGGTGGAGCACCTTTACTTAATCTCCAAGGAGAAACGGCTGAAAAGTATAGAGCGAAAACAATGAGCTTATCATGTATTGCGGGTTTAGCTCGTCTTCCACAAGTGACGCTTCCAGTTGTTGAAGTGAATGGAATACCTGTTGGGTTATCTCTTATTGCAAATAGAAATCAAGACTTGAAACTATTACGCTGGTCTCAGCGCTTTTTAAGAAAAATAGACCAAAGCTTTATAACAAGTAAAAGAGGTGAAAATGTATGAAATTAGCTGCTTTAAGTATAGAAGGAAAAGAAACGATAGCCCTCACTCATGATAATCGTTTTATTTCTATTGAAACTATTAATGAAATGGAAGGCATGTGCTTCGAAGAAGACTTCGTCTCTTTACTAAGAGAAGGACAATTCAGCGAGCTTTGCACATGGTATAAAACAGAAGGAAAACAAAAGCTAAGCGTTTTTCCTTCTATAAAAGAGGAAGCTGTTGAAATCGCCCTTTGTAAAAATCCTAGTACTGTTTTAGGTGTCGGAATGAACTATGTAGAAAAAGCAATTGAGCTTTCTGGTAAGCTTCCAGAAGAAGAGCCCGTAATGTTCACAAAACCAAGCTCTACCCTTGTTGGTCCAAATCAACCTATTTTACTTCCTGTTCAATCAAAGGAAGTGACAGCAGAAGGAGAGCTTGCCATTGTAATAGGAAAACAATGTAAAAATGTAAAACAGGAAGATGCAAAGGAGTTTATTGCGGGTTTTACAACAGCACTAGATGTTACAGCAAAAGATATTCATGGGAAAAACCCTCGCTATCTACAGCGTTCTAAAAGCTTTGATACATTTTGTAGCATTGGGAGTTCCTTTGTGACTTTAGATGAGTTTTCTTCTCTTAATAAAATTAAAGTAGAGACAGTGCTAAATGGAGAAGTTAAGCACAGTAATACAGTCTCAAATATGATGTACGACCCACTTTGGCTCCTCGAGTTTTTTTCAAGTATTATGACGCTTAATCCTGGCGATATAATTTTGACAGGAACACCAGGCTCCGTCCTTATTAATGAGAAAGACGTTGTTGAATGTCGGGTGACAGAATTAGCATCGTTAAAAAATGATGTACGAGTGGGTTTGTTACTTGCAAAATAAATAAGAAGCTAGAGAAGGAGAGACTTTTATGAGCTTGTATGATGTTGTAATTCGAAATGGAAACGTTGTTCTCCCAACAGGTGTCGTTAAGACAGATATCGGGGTTAAAGACGGGAAAGTTGCTGCAATTGAGAAAGATCTCCAAGATCAAGGAGAACAGGAATGGGATGCAGAACATCAATATGTTTTTCCAGGGATGATTGATGTTCATGTACATTTCAGTGAGCCTGGAAGAGAGCATTGGGAAGGATTTCATACAGGTTCCATGATGATGGCTGCTGGGGGATGCACAACTTATTTTGATATGCCTTTAAATGGTATTCCCTCTACTGTAAATAAAGAAGCATTAGACGAAAAGGCGAGGATAGGAAATGAGAAGTCTGTTGTAGATTTTGGTCTGTGGGGTGGACTTGTTCCTGGAAATGAGGAAGATTTAAAGCCTCTTGCAGAATCAGGTGTAATTGGGTTTAAAGCCTTTCTTTCTACAACAGGCAACAAAGAGTTTGAAGCCGTTGATGATATTACATTGCTAGACGGAATGAAACAGATTGCTCGCCTCGGAAAAGTACTTGCTCTCCATTCTGAGAGTGCAAGTATGACAAACTGGTTGAAAAAAGAAAAAGAGAACGAAGGAAAGTATAGTGCTGATGACTATTTAGAAACTCGCCCAATTGCAGCGGAAGTCGAGGCAGTGGAACGCGCTATCTATTATGCAGAGCTTACAAATTGTCCTCTTCATTTTGTTCATATTAGTTCAGCAAAAGCAATGGAAAAGATCCAAGAAGCAAAAGAAAGAGGAATGAACATTACTGTTGAAACGTGTCCCCACTATTTATTATTTCATCATGGACACTTAAGAGAGCTTGGAGCTGTTGCAAAATGTGCACCGCCTTTAAGAGAAGACCATGAAAGACAAAAGCTTATCGAACTTTTGAAGAATGATCAATTTGATATGATTTCATCTGATCATTCACCGTGTCCATATGACTTAAAAGATCCTAATGTTCATAACCTTTTTGAAGCATGGGGCGGAATTAGTGGTGGGCAGTTTTCTCTTCTTGCTTCTATTGAGCTTTCTTTAGCGCACAATATTCCATTTGAAAAAGTAGCAAAGTGGACTGCTTCAAATCCTGCTGAACGGTTTGGAATCTCTGATCGAAAAGGGCACATTGCCAAAGGAGCAGATGCAGATTTTGCTTTTGTTACATTAGACGAATCATATACTGTTACGGCAGAAAATTATTATGCTAAGCATAAAGAAAGCTTATATATAGGTCACACGTTCCCGTGTAAAGTAGTGGGGACTATGAATAGAGGAAAGCTTGTGTTTAAAGATGGGGAAATAGATAAACAAGCGGACCGTAAGTGGCTGAAACCCGAAAACAGTCTCTATGTTTAATAGTCTTTTAAAACTCCTATGCTTTTAGTAGCATATGGAGTTTTTTTCTTTAATTCGAATTTTTTATAGTTCCTAACTAAGAAGCAGAGTGAGATAAAGTAAGTTACCTAAAAGCATTAAGACTAATTTATCTTGAATAGATTCATCTAAGTTGTTCCCGAGTATATGGGCTATCATTTTGTTGAAAAGTAATAGAAGAAAAATGTAAAGCATATATTCGTATAAAAGGGATTCTTAAAAAGAGTCCCTTTTTACTATCTCAAAAAGTTACATGTAATATTATAGGAGGCAGAATTCTTTAGGTTTCCTTACGATAAAAAATGGAACTTATTTGAAATTAAAAAGTGTTTGTTATTTGTTTACCATGATAAAATGTGAGTAAATTCAGAGCAGAAGAACGGATGGTGAGAGATGTTTAATAGGAAGACGTTAACCGTTTCACAGAAGATATTTTCAAAATATAAAACAATTGGAGAAGCACTAAAAAATGCTGAACATGGAGCGAAAATCTTAGTAGAGCCTGGAATGTACCGTGAGAGTTTAATTATTGATCGAAATGTAGAGATTATTGGAAAAGGAGCACCACAAGAAGTGTTGATTTACAGTGAGCATGAATCACCGATTATTGTACAAACAGAGCTTGCTACTATTAAAGGGCTAACAATCCATCAAAGAGGAAAATACGATAATCTTAATGACTATTATGCAATCGAAATTCCAACAGGATCGATTCATATTAAAGATTGTATTGTGCGTTCTGACGTTGGAGGAGGTATACGAATTTATAATAAGCATACAGCGCCCATTATTAATAACTGTTTGATACATGATGTCCAAGGGATTGGCATGTTTGTTACAGAAGAGGCAACTCCCATTATCATTCGAGGAAAAATCTATGCGAATAAAGAAAACGGACTCTTAATAGATAAGAAAGCATCGGGCATTATCGAAGACTGTGAGATCTATCATAATGATTTTGCAAATGTGTGGATTGGGAGTGAGGGAGATCCTTTAATAAAAAGCTGCAAAATCTATGACGGAAAAGAAAGTGGTATATGGATTACAGAAAGAGGAAAGGGAATTATTGACGACTGTGTCATATACGGAAACACCTATTCAAACGTTTGTATAGTTCACGAAGGGAATCCAATTGTTCGGAAATGTCATATTTACGAAAGCAGTCAAAATGGGGTTTGGGTAACGGAGGGTGGAAAAGGAACATTGCAGGACTGTGAGATTTATCGCAATAAATACCCAAACGTAGGCGTGACAAATAGCGGAAATCCAATGATAATGAGCTGCAAAATCTATGATGGTGAAAGCTGTGGCGTGTGGGTCTCTAAAAAAGGAGAAGGATCTTTTTCAAATAGTGAAATTTATAATAATAAAGCTTCTAACATCGACATTTCACATGAAGGAGATCCATCTATTGAAGGCTGTACTATTTATAGAAGTATGCAAAGCGGTATATGGGTCTCATTAAAAGGTTACGGGACGATAGAAAACTGTAAAATTTATAGTAATACATATTCTAACGTTGGTATTACTCATGAAGGAAGTCCTATTATACGAGCTTCTCACATATACGATGGAGCTCAAAACGGTATATGGATCAAAGAGAAAGGGAGAGGTGTAATCGAAAAAAGTTATATTTACAATAATATCTTTGCAAATGTAAAGATTGTGACAGAAGGAGATCCTGTTATAAGAAGCTGCCATATTTATAATGGGAAGGAAAGTGGAGTATGGGTTGAAGAAAGAGGGCTCGGAATTATTGAAGGCTGTCATATTTATGGACATATGTATACCAATGCAGGTGCTGCTCAAGGTGCAAACCCTATTTTTAAAAACTGCAGAATTTATGAAGGCAAGCAGCATGGAGTATGGGTAACAGAAAGTGGACTCGGAATTTTCATAGATTGTGAAATTTACCGTCATCGTTTCTCAAATGTTGCTATTGCAGACAAAGCAAATCCTGTTATCGAAGGTTGTCATCTTTATGAAGCTGAACAGAACGGTGTATGGGTAAAAGAAGGCGGCTTAGGGTTAATTGAAAACTGTCAGATTCACCATAACGGTTATCAGAATGTCAAGATTATGAGTGAGGGAAATCCTCTTATTCGGAGCTGTGATGTTCATCATGCTAAAAACTGGGGAATATGGGCAACGGAGAAAGGAAGCGGAACAATTGAGAATTGTCGGCTTTATTCAAACGAAAAGGATAACATTATTATCTCAGAAGATAGCAAGACAAAAATCATAGGTGAGAAAAGTGAGATAATATCTCTTAAATTTGAAAAGTTTTTAAATGAGCTGGATAATTTAATTGGTATGAATAATGTAAAAGAACAAATTAAAAGAATGATTCATTATATCCAGAAGTTCGGGCCAGACACTAAATTAAAGGCTGAGCATACTGTTTTTTATGGAAATTCTGGGACAGGAAAAAATACGATAGCAGGGCTGCTTGGGAACCTCTATAAAACAATGGGTGTATTAGAAAAGGGCCACATCGTAAAAGTGAGCAGAGAAGAGCTTGGCAGCTTATCTATTGATACAACAGCTGAAAAAATGAAGCAGAAAATGAATGAGGCAATGGGCGGTATTCTTCTCATTGACGAAATATCTTCCTTTGAACATAAAGAAACACCAAACAATATTGAACTTGAAGCTCTTAACGTTCTTTTAAGAGAATTAAAAGATAAGGAAAGCAAATTTATTGTGATTATTGCGGGATCTGAAGAAGAAATCAAGAAATTTTTCTTTCTAAATCCCCGTTGGAATAGTCTCTTTTCTAGGCATTTTCACTTTCAAGAATATACTCCTTTTGAGCTTATGGAGATTAGTGAGAGATTGCTATATAAAAAAGGATATACCATTGATGCGAGTGCTTATAACTTTCTGCTTTCTTATTACATTCAAAAATATGAGAATCGTAATTCCCACTTTGAAAATGCAGCTTTTGCTCGGTATATTGGAGAACAAGCTATGAAAAGTGTAGATTGTCGTCTAGCAAAATCATTGAGTACTGAACATGTATCACCAATTGAAAAAGTAGTAACCTTTCTTGATCTTCAATCAGTATGTAGGGAAGAAGAGTGATTTTGGGGATAATTAACTTAAATGTAGAGGATTATTCTAAATAGAGAAAAAATATAAGTATTCTACTTGAAAAAAACAGGATTATATAAAACAAAATGCAAATTATCTGATAGTATATTAGTGTATAAAGGTGAACTTAATAGAAGACCACAAAACAGGAGGCAATCAGCTTGAGTAACTTTAATAGTTTAGCAGTTTCTGAATTAGAAGCATTACAAACAGAATTGAAAGAAAAATATGAAGAGTACAAAAGCCAAAATCTAAATCTAGATATGTCTAGAGGAAAGCCTTGTACTGAACAGCTTGATCTTTCTTTGGAAATGCTTGATACTGTAACATCTAATAGCAACTTGAAAACAGCAGATGGAGTCGATACACGTAACTACGGAGGTCTTGAGGGAATTCCTGAGGCAAAAGAATTTTTTGCAAGCATTCTTGAAGTGAATCCTAAAAATGTGATCATTGGTGGAAATTCAAGTCTAACAATGATGCATGATACAGTTTCAAGAGCAATGTTTCACGGCGTATATGGAAGTGAAGTTCCGTGGATTAAATTCCCGACTGTAAAATTCCTATGCCCAAGTCCAGGATATGACCGTCATTTTGCTATTTGTGAGCTATTCAATATCGAAATGATTGTAATCGATATGCTAGAAGATGGACCAGACATGGACCAAGTTGAAAAGCTTGTCGGAGAAGATGAAACGATTAAAGGCATGTGGTGCGTGCCAAAGTATAGTAACCCTGATGGTATTACGTACTCAAATGAAGTTGTAGAAAGACTTGCAAACATGAAAACAAAAGCAAGAGACTTTAGACTTTTCTGGGATAATGCATATGCAATTCATCATCTAACAGATACTCCAGATGAACTTAAAAATATTTTCACAGCTTGTGAAGAAGCAGGAAACCCTGACCGTGTGATTATATTTAGTTCAACATCAAAAGTGACATTCCCAGGTTCTGGTGTTGCTATGATGGCAGCAAGTGAAAATAACTTGGATTTCTTCCGCACACAAATGTTTGTTCAAACAATTGGTCCTGATAAAATTAATCAGCTTCGTCATGTAAAGTTCTTTAAGAATACAGACAATCTAAAAGCACACATGGAGAAACATGCAAGCATTATTAAACCAAAGTTTGATAGAGTGCTCCAACTGTTAAGTGAGGAACTTGGTGATAAAGGCATTGCTTCATGGAAAAAGCCTAATGGTGGTTATTTTATTAGCTTGAATACATTAGAAGGATGCGCTAAGAAAACTGTTCAACTAGCTGGTGAAGCAGGTGTGAAATTAACAGGAGCTGGTGCAACATATCCGTATGGCAAAGATCCAAAAGACCGCAATATTCGTCTTGCTCCAACATTCCCATCTCTTGAAGAGCTATCAAAAGCAATTGAAATCTTCTGCCTTTGCGTTCAAATCGTGAGCGTTGAGAAGCTTTTAGCAGAAAAATAAAAATATATTCTAAACTAGAGTCCTTTTTCTAAATAAAGAGAAAGGGCTTTTTCTTAATTAAGTGGTTCAATAATCTTGGGAAACATCCTACTCTTTTGTAAAAAATAAATAACTATATATAGGTATAGATAAAAGGGGACGTTTATGAATTCATAAACGTCTTTTTTATTTCGAGAATAATCGTTTAAGAGCAAGAGTTAACGTCTTATGACTAAATAAACAAAGAATAAGGAGATGCTTGTATAGTTTAGATATAGAACGACACGTTCTAAAAAAATAACGAGGTGAATGAAATGGAAAAAAACAATTCATATGCGGGTCCAAGTTTTGAAGAGTTAACAGTAAAAGAAATGGAAACAATCCAAGGAAGCGGAGATGTTCAAGCTGAAACAACTCCCGTATGTTTCACAATTGGTTTAGGTGTAGGAGCGTTAGTTTCAGCGGCAGGTTGCTAACGAGAACTAAAATATAAAAACTAAAAAATAAAAAAGAAGAGGAGAATTAAAATGAATAAAAAGATGAATACAGCAGGTCCAAGTTTTGAGGAATTAACAGTAGAAGAAATGGAAATGATTCAAGGAAGCGGAGACGTTCAAGCTGAAACAACTCCAGTTTGTGCAATAGCAGCAACAGCGGCAGCAAGTTCAGCAGCATGCGGCTATGTTGGTGGAGGAATCTTTACAGGTGTAACAGTTGTAGTCTCACTAAAAAGTTGTTAATTAAAATAAAAAGAGAAGAGGAGAATTAAAATGAATAAAAATATGAATACAGCAGGCCCAAGTTTTGAAGAATTAACAGTAGAAGAAATGGAAATGATTCAAGGAAGCGGAGACGTTCAAGCTGAAACAACACCAGTTTGCGCAATAGCAGCAACAGCAGCAGCAAGCTCAGCAGCATGCGGTTATGTTGGTGGAGGAATCTTTACAGGCGTAACAGTGGTAGTGACATTAAAAAGTTGCTAATTAACCCTAAAATACAAAAACAAACAGATTAGAAGTATACAAATAAAAAGTATACTTCTAATCTATCAATGAGAGGTATCTATATATGTTAAAAACTGTGGAAAAAGTAGATGATAAGAACCTAGTATTAGGATTAACAATAGAAGAACGTGCGAATTTAATTGAATTTCATAATGATGAAAATGATCGACTAGAAGCTTGGTTAAATAGAAAAACTCTTTTAAAAAATAGTGATTTAGAAGAGTTGATGAGCAAGCAATATAACGGAATAGATACATTCCAAAGAGGCATTAAAGTAATAACAGAGCAGGATAGAGACGTTCTATACGAATATTTAAAGGAAACAGAATGGTATAAAACTTATCATAGTATATTTGATTCCTATGAAGAAGAACACATTGAGGAGTTAGGATATGATTTTACATATGCCATTCGCTACTTTATTCAATATGTAAAGAAAAACATCTTCAAAGTGTTAGATAATCACAGATCTTATTCTTTTACAACAGAAGCTGTAATTGCTCTTCTACAAGGGTATTGTGATGAAGTAACGAGTATTATGAGTAAAACTCTTGCAATTGATATTCAGTCATTTAAGCAAGAAAACGAGGTTATGGGAGATACTCCTGAAGAAAGATTTCAATCTTATTTAGCTAAAAGATTTAGCAATGTAGAAAATACAAAGAGCTTCTATATTGAGTATCCTGCTTTATTAAGATTAGTAACTGAGCGAACAATTTTCTTTATCGATAACATGAGCATGTTTATCAAAAATTTAGAAAAAGAGAAAACAGAAATTCAAAAAATATTTAAAATCAAATCTACGCAAGTAGCAAAAATCCATTTATCAGCTGGAGATTCTCATAATAAAGGAAAAACAGTCCTATTGGTGCAATTCAGTGACGATAAAAATTTAGTATATAAGCCAAAGAATCTTTTATATGCTAGAGAGATTAATACGATTTTCTCTTACTTTAATGAAAAATATGGAAGTTCTCTTTATACACTAAAGCGCATTCTAAGAGATGATTACACGTTTGAAGAGTTTGTAGATCAATCTTCTTGTCGAACTGAAGATGAAATCCGTACTTTCTATAAGAATTATGGTCAACTTATTGCTGTTGCTTATATATTGAAAGGAACCGATTTCCATTACGAAAACTTGATTGCATCAGGGGTGAATCCGGTCTTAATAGATATTGAAACATTCTTTCAGCAAACGCCACCTATCCATATGGGAATGAATGCAAATGTACTAGCTAAATTAGAACAGATGGACTCTGTTGCAGTTACTGGGTTAGTTCCGTTTGAGATTTTAAAGGATAGATCTGAGAATGGTGAAAAAGGCATTAATATTAGTGCCTTAAGTGGAGGTGTACAAAAGGCTCCATTTAAAGTATTAAAGTCAACAAACCTAATGACAGATGAGATGCGTTTTGAGTATCAGGATCACTATATTAAGGGCTCTAAAAACTTACCTTTATTAAACGGAAAAGAAGTAGCTTACAATAACTATACAAATGAGATTATTGATGGTTTTAAAACGTTTTTGAATATGTGTGTTATGGATAAAGAAAATTTAAGTACAGTAGTAGAACACTTATTTAACGGTGCCTTAGTAAGGAACGTAGTTCGCCCTACGCAACGTTATACAGATTTACTTCAGTTTTCTTATCACCCTACGTGTATGGTAGATATGACTGAGCGAGAGAAAGTTCTTCAAAATTTATGGGCCTATCCATATACAAATAAAGAGATTGCTAAAATTGAATATGAAGAGATGCTTGTTGGTGACATTCCTCAATTCTTTAATATCACAACAGAGCAGCATCTTGTAACAAATGAATCCGAGAAGCTAGAAGGTATTTATGAAGGTAATGTACTTAATAAAGTTCTCCAAAAGATTAACAACCTGAATGATAAGAGAGTTGATCAACAGGTGGCTTACATTTCAACAGCAATGGGGACGTATGACCGTTATCTTCACTTGAAAGAAAGTGAGAGCCGTAAAGGTAGAAACTTTAGTAATAGCGAGATTGAAAAAGTTATTAAGGAGATCGAAAGAGAGTTACTAGAGGAAGCCATTATAGATCATACTTCTAAAACGGTAACATGGTTAGATATTAGAATGACCCAAGATTGGACTGTTGAACCTTTAAATAATCAATTGTATGACGGTTTGCCAGGCATTTACTTATTCTTTGCCGCATTGGATTATATGACTGAAGGAAATGATTATAAAACAATAAAACAATATCTTAAAAATACTATGTATACAATTTATGCAGAACGTACACTGTCAGCATTTTTAGGAAGTGGAAGTTTAATTTACCCTCTTCTTGTTGATTATTCATTAAATAATGACACTGAATCTTTACAAGTTGCAAAAGAGATTGCCGGTAGTTTGATGGAGAATTCACCAGAGGAAGTTAATCAAGATTGGATTCAAGGTCAAACAGGCCTAGTTGCAGTGTTCAAGAACTTATATGAAATAACAGAAGTTAAGAGTTATAAGCAATTTGCTCAACAGCTATTACAAAAGCTTCACAAGGCACCACAAGGGGAATATATGGGGTTTGGACATGGAGATAGTAGTTTGTACTATGCTTTATCTTTAATGGATGATAAAGATGTTAAGGGAATTAAGCAGATTATAGAGGATGAAGATAAGTATTACTCTAGAAGTGAAAAAGGCTGGCTTGATCCGAGATATAAGGAAGGCAAGATAAAGAATGCTTGGTGCCATGGAAGCCTTGGAATTTTATTAAGTCGACTAGCAACTGAACAGAAGCTTGAAGAAAGTATAAATAGCGTTGATGAAATCAAAGGAATGGACTATCTCTTTGAAAATAAAGAGGATGATTGCCTATGTCATGGAAATATGGGGGACGTAGAATTATTAATTCAGCTTTGTCATTCTTATAATGATCCTTCATTACACGAGATGTTAGAGAGCAAAGTAAATGATATACTGTCATATCGTGATCATAATGGACACTTCAAATTACAAGGAACAAAAGGCTTTAGAGCAAAAGGTTTATTTACAGGGCTAGCTGGTATTGGGTATCAACTTATGCGTTATCTCAATCGAGATATTCCAAACGTACTTTTGTTAGAGGCTCCAATCCTCGAAAGAGAAGGTAGATCATGAAGAAAGTTCAGTTCATAGAACAAGCTGAGCATAGTGAATGTGGTTTAGCCTGTGTTGCTATGATTTTAAACCATGCTGGAGCCCAAGTTCGTATACAAGAGTTGCGTGATAAATATGGAGTGCCTAGAGGTGGCTATAAGCTTACAGATTTAAAAAATATGATGGAGGAGTTTCAAGTTACGACTGCTGCAATAAAAGTTTCTGCAGAAGCTGTCGGGGACTTGAAAACTCCCTTTATAGCATTTTGGAATCAAAAACATTACATTGTCGTAGAAAGAACAAAAAAACAAAAAATTCTTATTTGTGATCCAGCTACAGGAAGAAGATGGATTGATCAACAGGAATTTAGAGAGAAGTTTTCGCAAATTGGCTTAATTGTAAAGGAAGTTGGAGAAACAAGCCGATTTGTTAGCGAAAGAAAAACTAACTTTCTTGTAAGCTTTCTCCTAAAGAAGTTTAAGAAGCCACTTCTTCTTCTATGTGGATTGACGATGATATTACAGTTATTTAGCTTAGCTGTTCCAATTACAATTCAAAAGTTGATTGATAACACTTCTTTCTTAAATGAATTCTCTATTGGTGCATTCACATTGTCAGTAATCATTGTTGGGTTGAGTTACTATGCTCTCCAAACTTTCAGGGGGCTTATAGTGGCTATGTTTCAAAAATCTTTTGATTATGAGCTAATGACACACTTTATGGGGAATATGCTTAGATTGCCTCTTTCCTTTTTTATTAATCGTTCAACGGGGGAACTAATCTTTCGATCAAACCTTAGTGTCTATATTAAACAAATCTTAACGCAAAAAGTAGTTCTATTATTTGTCGATAGTCTTTTCTTAATATTCTATATTGGTCTAATGTTCTATTACTCTAGTGTACTTACTACTATAAGTCTAATGATAGCTGCTGTAATCGTTTTTGTTTCAGTTGTAAATACAAAGCGAATTAAGAATTTTGTAGACTTAGAACTTATTGAGCAGGCAAAAGTGCAAAAAAGTATTACGGAGATTATTGAAGGAATTGAAACAGTTAAAACTACAGGAACAGAGAAGAACTTTTTTGATAGCTGGAAGGAAAATTTTCAAAAACAAATTTTTATCACTCAAGAGAAGGAAAGGTTTCAATCAAAGTTTGGCACTATCCCTCAAACATTACAATTTCTAATGCCTTTGTTTCTCCTTTGCACAGGTCTATCACTAGTAGGACAGAATCAAGTTACACTTGGTACCCTTGTTGCTTTTATTTCACTATCTGGGTCTTTTCTTAATCCAGTCATGAGTTTATCAGGAGTATACAACGATATGGTGATCTTGAAATCTTATTTTACTAAACTTGAAGAGGTTATCCATTATCCCGTTCATACATCTAATTGTAAGGAAGTTGAACTAGATTCTTTTAGGGAGATCTCCTTAAAGGGAGTAGAGTACTCGTATAGTAAGTATGATAAGCCAGTTATTTCTCAAATAGATCTCCAGGTTAAAAAGGGTGAGAAAGTAGCTATTGTTGGACCAAGTGGTTCTGGGAAAAGTACGGTTTTAAAGCTATTAGCAGGGCTTATTCATCCGACAAAGGGAGCCGTCTATTTTAATAAAATAAAGCTTGATGATGTATCAGAGAATACAAAAAATGAAAAGATTGCAACAATTAGTCAATCCCCAATGGTTTTTAATATGTCTGTTAAAGACAATATTACCCTAAATAAACCATTTGATTATGGAAACAAAGAGGACTGCAAAAAAATGGAGGGTGTACTTGAAGATTCCGATGTACTTTCCATTGTGCGGCATTTACCGTTAGGAATTGAAACAATGGTTTCGGAACAAGGAGCTAATTTATCAGGAGGACAAAGACAAAAAATTGCCTTAGCGAGAAACCTATATAGAGACCCAGAGCTACATTTACTTGATGAACCAACTTCAGCTTTGGATAATATCTCAGAGAGACATATAATGAAAACTTTATTTAAAAAAGATACAACTGTCGTAGTAATAGCTCACCGCTTACAAACGATTAAAAACATTGATCGAATTATTGTGATGAATGAAGGAGAAATAGTAGGCGATGGTAGTCATGATTACTTAATGAAAACAAATGTTTATTACAGAAATCTCTATACGGAGGAACAGAAGATGGAGGGAGTATCATGAATTATAAGAAGCTTATTATAAGTTTTCTTATTACAATAAGTTTAGCGATCAATGTGTATGTACCTAATAGCTCGGCTTCATCTTCTGAAACATCATCTTTAACCTTTATGCTTAAGGACGAAGCTGAGTTTAATGAAAAATTGAGAGAGATACAACGTATTGCTCCTGACGCAGAAATTAACAAGATAAAAGAGCTATATTTGATAGAAACAAACAATTTATCTCCAGCGGAATTTTCTAAATTAAATGATCCTTCTAATGAAGATAACCTTGTTGGACAGTTACCAGGTATCTATGTTGAAACAATAAACGCAGATACCGATGAACGGAACTTAATATTGTCTGATCATTATGAAAAGTTTAATTGGGGCTACAAGCGTATAACAGGTAATCTTTCAGAAGTGGATCAACCTAGAAATATGGCAGACGTAAAGGTTGCCGTAATCGATAGTGGAATTGATGAAAATCACCCACTCTTGAAAAATCACCTCCTTAAGGGGAAAACTTTTGTAGAAGGAGATTCTTCATTAGCTGATGATTTTGGGCACGGCACTTCTGTATCTGGGGTCATTACTACACTGGCCCCCAACGTCTCTATAGTTCCTTATAAGGTTATTGGGAAAAAAGACGGTGAATCAATGTGGGCGTTGCAAGCTATTGTAGAAGCAGTAAAAGATGATGTAGATGTAATTAACCTAAGTTTAGGTACTTACAAATCAAGTAGTAAGGAAGATGAGCAACTTATTATAAAAGCATATGAACGAGCAATCCACTTTGCCAAGAAGAATAAAGTTACTGTAGTTGCTTCCTCTGGAAATGAAGGATATAACCTTGATAATTTAGCAAAAGAGGAAGGGAAGCTTCATCTGCCAGGTGGCCTACCTAATCTAATTACAGTAGGAAGTACATTAAGGAATCAATCTATAGCTCCATATTCTAACTTTGGGCAAGAAATCGATGTTACAGCTCCTACAGGTTATTTTGGAGAGAACTATGAGACTAGGGGAGAAATTAATGTAACAGAAATGATGTTAACGACATTCCCTACTTCCAAGGACAACACTTTTATAGATCAAGCAGTTGGTTTACCAAAAGGATATACTCTTTCATTTGGAACAAGTCTAGCAGCTCCCCAAGTATCAGCTACAGCTGCTTTACTTATAGGAAGTAGTCTTGATGAGGGGAAGAAGATCAATCCAAATAGAATAGAGAAAACAATTTATAACAATGCAAAGGATCTTGGTGATAAAGGCAGAGACTCTTACTTTGGCTATGGAGAACTTGATATATATTCAACATTATCAGACGTGAAATGAGGTAATCACCATGAAAATATTAAAAAGTCCTATAATGGTTTTTAGCTTTATATGTATCATCCTAATTTCGATTTCGATCTCTCCTTTAAATATTGCAGAAGCTTCTGAGAACATTCTATGGCTTGCAATCTGCTTATTTTTGACACTTCTTATACATGAATTAGGTCATATGATTGGAGGGATATTAACTGGTTCTTCATTATTACAATTAACAGTGGGTCCTTTCGTTGTACAGCGTAATCATAGTTGGAGATTAAGAATGGGTTTTAATAATCAATGGAGTCATATTGGTGGCATAACAATGTTACAGATTGATAGTAGGAATGAAAAATTCTCCCAAAAAACAATTGCAACTTTCCTAGGAGGTCCGTTAGCTAGTTTCATCTTCTCCATGTTCATATTTGCTGATGGAGAATTTCTATATTATTTAGGAGTATTCAACTTGTTTATATTCGTAGTAACTATAGTCCCTTATAACTTTTCTGGCTTATTCTCTGACGGTTTTGTAATCATTAAATTTCTTACAAAGGATACTTCTTTCATTACGTATCATAAGATGTCTAAAATTTTGGTTGCTCCAGAACAGGCTGTGCAATGGGATTGCTCTTTACTTGAAGAAAGCGCAAGTATAGATCCAAACACCTTATCAGCAAGTAAATTGCCTTTGTACATGATGTTTTTATTCTATGGAACAGTAGCAGTAGGGGATAAGAGATATTTGAGAAAGTTTATTCATAGAATTAAAACCAATGAACTAGAGAAAATAAATAAGGTTTATAGAATAAATGTTATGCACTTCTACCTTGCTTCCCAATTCATATTAGGAGAAGAATTAACATTTGATGAAAATGATTTTAAAGAGGGACCTACTATTGACGTGGTTTCCAAGCTTCGCACGATGAGTATTCTTGAACAAGTGAAAGGAAAGCAAATCAATAATACCAAAACATACGTTGACTACATAAAGAAAAACCACACAAATCGGTATGCTTTTTGGAATGCAGAAAAAGTATTTGTCAAACAGTATTTGTCCCAGCATGCATAGATATTGTTGAATTTAGATATCTTGAGGAGGAGATTTCTATGAAAATGTGCATAATATCAGAATACAGCTTATTTCTAGAGAGTCTAACATCAACATTGAAGTTGAAAAATCCTAATTTAGAGATATCTACTATTCACTATAAGCAACATGATTATTTTAAGGAGTTAGAAGTTATTATTCAACAAGGGGGCAAGGTAATTTTAATTGATGTGTCTTCCATTTCTTTTGAGTTTCATCTGAACTTAGCAAAGTTGATAATGAAAAGATATCCAAACATCACTCTACATTTTATTGCTAGTGAAAGATTAAATGATCTTGCCCAACGAAGTGTTGAAAATGGCATTAAAGCATTCCATAGCAAGCACCTGAAGGTGAAGGAGTTATTAGCATTTCTAATGGATGATAGGAAAGAGCCAGACATTTTGATGAATGATCATTCTTCAAACTCCTTTAAGGAGATTGAGTTGAACATTCTTCAATTATTGGGGAAGGGGCATACAATAACATATGTTACTGAGAAACTTGGACTCTCCTCTCATCGGTTGGAAGGGTATTTATCTTCTATTACAAAACAGCTTGGTGTCCATAGTTATCAAGAAGCCATACAAAAAGCTTTCAATCAGAAACTGATAAACGTTGATTAAAATGTTGCGATAAATCATAGAATTCAAAACTTTAGTTATCAAATAGTAATGAATTAGGAAAAAAGAAACGATAATTATTACGTTTACGTATGAATTTTCTACGTTTACGTGATGATTATCGTTCTTTTTATGTGATAATTATTAATTTTAGAACGTTTAGTAGGGATTTTTCTGTAAATAAAAGAAAGGTATTACAATAAAAGTAAGAAAAGGGGGAGGGAAGATGGAATTAACTCAGCGTGAAGAAAGAATAGTAGCATATTTTTCTAAACAGCTTCAGTTAGAAAAGGTAGATCAAGTAAGGATGATTTTTGGATGGAAGCTATTTATTGCTGATTTAAAGAAACTGCTCATTGTTTATTCATTAGCTCTCTTACTAAATTGTTTCCTAGCTACATTTTTAACTCACGCATCATTTTATATGATTAGACAAGTCGCATATGGATTTCATAATAAAAATATATGGATATGCACAATAGTTAGTTGTATGATGTTTCCACTTTGTTCACTAATATTAAGTGGGATAGAAATCTCAGCTACTCTAAACTTCTTTATTTATTTCATTTCCATCCTTCCATTGCTATTCTTCGCTCCAATAGGCACATCAGTTAACTCAATCATCAATGATAAACACAAGGCTTATCTTAGAAGGAAACTTAAATTTAGATTAATTTTAATTACTTTACTTATCCTTTTTATTCCGAGCACCATAACCAAATACCTTGTTTTTGGAATCGCTATTGAAAGTATCAGTGTTATATTATCTACGATCTTAAAAGGAGTCGATCAAAAATGAAAGAACGTATTGAAAAAATGGTTATGAAAGTTTTTGGCTTATCTTTAGTTAAGTTAGGGACTATTGGTACTACTCAGATGTGTGCAGCTTTATTCCATGAAGTTGAAGTACCAGAGGAATTAAAAGAAAATATTAAATTTTAAACATTCTTTCAATATCTTCCTGCATATCATATAATTACAATATAGGTAATATGTAGGGGGGATTACTGTTAATATCAATTCAGGTTTAGCAACAGCTATAAATATACCTATTCAATTCCTATCTATCATTATTATAAATAGTTTTTTACAAAGTTATAAATTAACAGCAAAAGATTGGACCTTAATTTCTTTCTTTATTGTAATACCTACGTTCTCACTTTTTTATATAATCCATACAGATGCGGCTTTTTATCTTATATTTACGACAGCAATTTTCTTCTATTGGAGGCTAAAAAGTCGCGTTACAGTTTTACATGTTATTGTTTCATTTATTTTAGCCATTATAGCTGATCATTTAGCTTCTTTGATTTCTTTAGAGGTGATTGGTAATATCCATTCAGAAATCGTCTTTATTATATTTAGAAATCTTATCTTTTGTTCAATGTTATACATATTTGTCCTTTTATATAAAAAAGGGATAAAGTATATTCTTTCAAATCACATGATAAGCCACAAGCTTATGCCATTTATTACACTTATTGTATTACTCACCTTGATTGTCTTCTATATGAATATTTTTGCTATGTCTGATAAGAGTTCGTTTATCAATATAGCTTCAAATTTATGGATTTTTATAGTGTATTTAATTTTAATAACTGTTCTATTTGCGTTGATGTTACGTTTATCAATTAAACAGTATAAAATAAAGCAAAAAGAGAAAGAAAATGAAAATTTTGAGCTTTATGTAAAATCTCTAGAACAAGCTAATAATGATATGAGGAAGTTTCGACATGACTATGTGAATATTCTCTCTACATTAAGAGCGTATATTGACGAGGGAGATAATGCAGGTCTTAAAGAATACTTCAATAATCATATATTAGCTACACAGCAAAAGGTTGTAGATCACAATTTAACGTTAGGTAGACTTAATAACCTTGGGATTAAAGGAATAAAGGGTCTATTAACAACAAAGATTATCCAGGCACAGGAAAAGCAGGTAGAAATTGATCTAGAAATTACAGAACAAGTGAAGTTCATTAACATGGATACTATTGAGCTTAATCGGGTTTTAGGAATTCTATTAGATAATGCTATAGAAGCTTCTATTAACCAATCAGGTCCAATGATAAGGGTAGCTTTTATTAATCTAGAAGCATCTATTCTCATTGTTGTACTTAATAAGATTACGAATCCGGCCATTAAAGTTCATGAGATTTATAGAGAAGGCTATTCTACAAAGGGACCGAACAGAGGCGTTGGATTATCTATATTAAAAGAAATTGTCTCAAGAAGTGAACATATTACATTAAATACAAGGATAGACGATCATTATTTTATCCAAGAATTAGAGATAAAAGAAAGGAACATAAAAAATGGAAGTTATCATATGTGAAGACAATCCCAAGCAATTGGAAGAAATAACATCTACAATTAAGAATTATTCATTTATGGAAAACAACGGAATAAACGTTGCTTTATCAACGACGGATCCTTTAGATGTCTTAGAGTATGCTAAAGAAAATAAAGTAGACTGTTATTTTCTTGATATTGATCTAAACAATGATATGACAGGAATCAAGTTAGGAAGCGAGATAAGGAAAAATGATCCTCTCTGCAGCATTATTTTTGTTACTACTCATTCAGAGATGACATATTTAACTTTCATGTATAAAGTAGCGGCACTGGATTTTATCATAAAAGACGACAATGAAATGTTAAAGGAGAGAATCTTATCAACTTTAAAGGAAGCTTTTCGAAGATATTCTCAAATTGGAAAGAGTGAAGATACAAATAAAGTACATCTGAAAATAGGAGAGAGAACACGCAATATAGACTATAAAGACATTTACTTTTTCGAGTCTTCCGTAAACCTTCATAAAATTATTTTACATTTGGAAAATGAACAGATTGAGTTTTACGGAAAGCTAAAAGATTATGAGAATCTGGATGATAACTTTTATCGATGCCATAAAAGTTTTATTGTAAATAAACAACATATAGCAGAGGTTAATTCTAAAGAGAGAGAAATCTTAATGACAAACGGGGAAATTTGTTATGCATCTAATCGTCTCATCAAAGGCATAAATAATAAAAACCTACAAGAAAATAGATGAATACAGAATCTAATATGTAAAGCTAAAACCTAACCTATACTTTATAGATTGGGTTTTTTATATGTGCACTTTTAGAAGGACGGCCCCTAAAGAGTTTTTAAGGTTTTGAAGACTATATTTTTATGGAACACCGCAAAAAATATCAAAAATATTGAAATCACCTGTGTTAAATTATGGATAGAAGGGGGGAGGAGAGATGCATAAGGAATATGTAAAAGAGGTTCACAGCATTATTCAATATATTGAAAATAACATTATGAGCGAGCACCTCTCAGATAATATTGTAAAAGAGCTAAAATATTCCCCTTTTCACTTTCATCGTATCTTTCAACGGATTGTAGGCATGAGCATTAGCACCTATATAAAGAAACGAAAGATGACGTATGCTGCAAGTGATTTAATGAGAGATGAAGGGCGCATCTTAGATATTGCTCTTAAATATTGTTTTTCTTCACAGGAGGCTTTTACACGAGCATTTCAAAAGATGTATGGAATGAGCCCCGGAAAGTACCGGAAGTATGCTCGGAAACTAATGATGAAAAGGGAGGAAAAGAGTATGGATTACAATTTACCAAAGGGATGGATGCCAGCAGGGACACATCTTCAATATTACGATATGGGAATCGATTATAAGCAAGTTCATGAGGGAAAAGCATCAGGTTATATTACAGGAGAAGAGGGTAGTAATGTTGGGTTTGCAACAATGGGACAAACGTTTAAAGCAACCAAATATAGAGAAGAACGAGTACGTTTTTCAGGATTCTTGAAAACGGAAAATGTCAATAATGGTGCAATGCTTTGGATGCGAGTGGATGGGGAGAACGGGGAAATATTAAATTTCGATAATATGGAAAATCGTCCTGTTAAAGGAACAACAAACTGGAATCAGTATGAAGTTGTGCTTGATGTTCCAGAGAGCAGTATTGGGATTGCCTTTGGAATGATGCTTGCTGGAGAAGGGAAAGCATGGGTAGACAGCCTTGCTTTTGAAGTTGTTGATAAAACTGTACCAGTGACAGCTGAAAGTATTGAAGAGGCTATTCCTGAAGAGCCAGTAAATTTAACATTTGAACTGTAAAGATAGAAAAGCTGCATCCTAAGCAGCTTTTCTATGTATATAGTGAGGAAATGCGCATATATATTTCTTTTAAGAATAGAAATGTGTATACTATAAAACGTAATGATTACTATTTATGTCCATTTCTAGATAAGAGGTGATGATAGTGAACGAAAAAGGTTTGCAACTTCTTGCAAAAGGAATTATTGCGCGTTTGCCTCAGCAAAAGAGAATGATGTATCAGTATATTGAAAGCATGGAAGATCAGCTTGCAGCAAAGTGCGAGACAAAAGAACAATTTCTATTTTCACTCGTTGAAGAAGCGCCTTATGAACAAGGAGCTAAATTATTTGGAATGAGCTTAGATGAATTTACACTTACAATGAAGGAAATTGAAGACGAAATTAATAATAAGCTTGATCAAAAAATAAAGAATTGCAAGTGGATCGATTATACAAATAAAATACAACTACATAATAAAAACCCTCTAGGAGGAACCAAGTTTTTCTTACTTACAATGTAAAAAAGAGCTGTAGTGACAGCTCTTTTTTTAATGCCTTTTAACAAGCATCTTTTGAACTTCATGAGATGATAAAGGATGGCTAAAGTAGTAGCCTTGACCAATATGACAGTGGTTTTCACGGAGAAATAAAGATTGATCTTCATATTCAATTCCTTCTGCAACAACATAAAAATTGAGATTGCGACCCATATCAATGATTGTTTTGATAATGGCTGAGGTTCGATTTGTAGAATTTAAATTTCTGACAAAAGATTGGTCAATTTTTAAGCTGTTAATAGGAAGCTGATATAAGACGCTTAAAGAGGAATATCCTGTTCCAAAATCATCAATGGCAATTGAAACACCTAGAGCTCGGAGCTTTTTAATAGAATGTTTGAGACATGCTAAGTCTTGAAGAATACTTTCTGTAATTTCAAGCTCCAAGTACTTTGGATTAAGTCCTGTTTTTTGTAGAATTTGACTCACAGAAGCGACGAAGTCAAACTGCTGCAGTTGCTTGACAGATACATTTACGGCAATATGAACCGGCTCATATCCTTCATCTTGCCATTTTTTATTTTGCTGGCATGCTTGCTCAAGTACCCATTTTCCAAGAGGGAGAATTAAATTAGTTTCTTCTGCTAAGGGAATAAATTCTCCAGGAGAAATAGGTCCGTATGTTGGATGGTTCCATCGCAGCAAAGCTTCTAGTCCCACAATCTTTTTAGTTTCCAAATCAAATTGTGGTTGGTAGTTAAGATGAAGTTCTTCATATTTGATTGCCTTTCGTAAATTCTTTTCCAAAATTGATTTGCGTTTGTTTTGTTCTTTTAGCTTGTTTGTGAACAATTGATAGTTGTTTTTTCCCTTCTTTTTAGCGAGGTACATCGCATTGTCTGCATTTTTTATGACCGTTTCTTTAGATGCTCCATCACTTGGATATAAGCTAATACCAATTGAAAAAGTTGTGTAAATCTCTTCATCACTTAGTATGAAAGGTATAGAAAAACTGTTAATAATTTTTTGAGCAATTTCAACAGCTTCTTCTTGTGAGCTCTTTCTCAACACAATAATAAATTCATCTCCAGCGTAGCGAGAAATAATATGATCACGTTCAACAAGCTCACTCATTCGTTCAGCAACAGCCCGAAGCAGTTCATCTCCTGTTTTGTGCCCGAACGTATCGTTTACAGACTTAAAACGATCCAAGTCTAAAAATAAAAAAGCTACTTCTTCATCTGCATTTTTCAAAAGCTTTTCAAGGGATTTATATAGACCGTTTCGATTTAGTATCCCTGTTAAAAGATCATAGTAGGCAAGGTGGTAGACTTCTTCTTGGGCTTTTTTCTGCGGGGTAATATCTGTTCGAATAGAAACATATTCATATGGCTTTCCTTGTCCATTTAGAAAAGGCACAATTGTCGTATCGACCCAATAATAAGAGCCGTCTTTTGCTTTGTTCTTTATTTCTCCTTTCCATACTTTTTTCTTAGTAATGGTTCTCCACATGTCTACAAAAAATTCTCTAGGGTGGTAATGGGAATTTAAGATGTTATGGTTTTTTCCAATAAGCTCTTCACGACTGTATTTAGATATGTTACAAAAGGTATCATTAACATATGTGATAGTTCCTTTAGCATCTGTAATGCCAACGATAGAAGATTGATCAAGAGCATACTTCATACTTTTTAATTCTGCATTTTTAGCAGAAAGTTCGTTTAGTGTATAATCTAATGATTTTTCCATTGTGCTTTGATCCGTTATGCTATGTTCAAGTGAAACAATTTCAGTTAAATGATTATTTTCATCAAAGAAAGGGATGGCAATTGTATCAACCCAGTAATAAGATCCGTCTTTCGCTTTGTTCTTCATTTTACCCTTCCAAATGCTTCCTTCCTTTAAAGTTTCAAGAATATCTTGATAATATGAACGAGGATAGTAACCAGAATAGATAATGTCGTATGTTTGGCCAATAAGTTCTGCTTTTGTGAAATTAGAAATAGAGCAAAACTCTTCATTTACATACGTAATTCGGCCTGTCCCATCCATCTTACATAAAATACAGTCATCGAGATTTGTTTTAATCTCTTCTATTTTATTGGGATTCCGGCTAGTCTTTGCGATGAAACGTTCAGCTTGCTTCAATTTCCATTGCTCCTTACGTTTATATATTTCAGCTTCGATACTTTCTCATCATATATCATTAATTAAGTCTTCAGATTGATGAGTAAGGAAGAGGACAGCATATAGAATAAAAGAATTTAACTCTATAAATAAAACAATAAAACGATTATATTTACATTATTAGCTAAGAAATGTTAAGTATTGTAGAATCTAGGTCATTCCCTTAAATAGTATAAAATATTTATAAAAAAGTAAAAAAAGAAAAGATTTGTTTAATATAACTAAATATATTAACTGAAAAGAGGAAAGTTCTATTTTTCATCAACATTTTCCATTATACCTATAGAAAGGATGTTTTCTATGAATAATAAAATAAAACTTCCCCAATTGTTAGAATCTCATCGCAAGGAGATTGAAAATACAATAAAACCTGTTGTTCGAATAGAAGGAAAGAAAGGGATAACGTCTCTTTGGCAAAGTAAATTTAGAGGAAAACCATACTTGCCAAAAGAGATAGAACATCCAACAGGAAAGGATGGTACATATCTTACATTAGCTGCTCAAATTAATTTTGAAGAGGTACCACAAATGCCAGGATTCCCGACAAAAGGGATTCTTCAATTTTATATTGATAGTACGGATGATTTGCTTGGAGCAAACTTTGAAGATGAAACAGATCAAGCTCAGTTTCGCATTCTTTATCATGAACATGTGTTAGAGAACATTGAAAATATCGTGACAGATTTTAGATATCTTGACGATGTTGATACAACATATTTTCCTTTATCGTATGAAGCGCTTCTTTCTTTTACGCCAGATATTGAGCCTGTCTCAGAACGTGATTATCGGGTAGAAGAGCTATCTTTTGATTTATATGAAGAAATAGAGGATGGGGTAGAGCTTTGGGAACTATACGCCGAAAATACAGAAGTAACAGGAAGTAAAATAGGAGGCTATCCTTTCTTTACACAAGAAGATCCAAGAGTATATGAGCAAAAGTATAGAGAACACAACATTTTGCTTCTTCAAATTGATACAGATACAGAGCTCGATATTATGTGGGGAGATAGCGGTGTATGTAACTTTTTTATTAGAAAAGAGGATTTAGAAAAGAGAGATTTCTCAAATGTTATGTATAACTGGGACTGCTATTAAAACACCTTTTTAAAAGGTGTTTTTCTTGTTGTATAATGAATATTTTTTCCTGAAAAAACAAATAAATACGAGAAGGAGGTGTCTTGTCTTATGGGATTTTCTTTTTTTGTATTTTTATCTTTTCTCTCTATAACGCTATTCGTTACGATGAGAAAGAGCCTTAGCATTGTAGAAAATACTTTTGTTTATTTACTTGTTCTTATTATTAACATCAATGCAACATGGATTATAAATGAGGAACTCAAGCTTATTGTTGTTACAGAAGAGACAGCATCTTATGTAGGTTTTCTCTTAGAACGAAGCCTTATTATTCCGATCCTTTTTGTTATAACATTCAATTACTTTTATAGAAACATAACACCTCGAGCAATTATGATTACAGGCTTTATTCTTCTTATCTTTACCCTTTTACTCCGGAAATTCTCTAATATGCTGAATATTTATCACTATAGGCAATGGAACCTCTTTTATGAAGCTTTATATATTCTTGGATTACTTCTTATTATTTTTGTTCTTCATAAAGGCTTTCGTAGACTAATGAGAAAGGAAAAGGGGGAATTTTTATGATGATAGGACAGTGGAGTAAAAATGAAATCAGTATATGCGTCATGCTTATTGTTATTTATGTTCTTCCCTTCTTCCTCCCGAAACGGTTATCAAAACATATGACAATTTTAAGTTTTATATGGGGAGCAGCAGCTGGATTTCTAGTTGAATTCACGATTGGGGGAGGAGTCATTGATTTTTACACTGTAAATGATTCTAACTCATATGAATTGTTTGATTTTTTCTACTATATTATGTTCGCGCCTTTTGGTTACTTATTTATGAATTTCTATGAAGTGTTTAGTATTACAAAGAAAACATTTGCTTATTATGTGACAGCATGGAGTTTTATAGGCCTTTTTGCGAACTGGCTGTTTAACAAATTAGATATCATTCATTTTAAAAACGGTTATATGCTTTCATATTCATTTGCTGTTTTTTTATTAATCCAAACTATAACAGGATTATACTATCAGTACCTGAAACAAAAAGAACATTCAAGTGAAGTATAAAAAGCCGCATTTTGTTCCTAATGGGGCTTTTTTGCTTTGATGGGTTTTGGATGAAGAGATAATAAGGGAATAGATCATATAAGAGAAGGAGGAGTATAGAGATGCCTGAGGGACCTGAAATAAGAATTGCAGCAGATAAAGTTCAAAAAGCACTCACAGCTTATAATATAGGAGAAGTTTGGTTTGCTTTCCCACAGCTCAAACATTATGAAGAGATATTGCAAGGAGCAAGAGTGAAACGAGTAGATACGAAAGGTAAAGCAATGCTTATTAGATTTGATAATGGTTACACTATTTATTCTCATAATCAGCTTTATGGGAAATGGTATATAAGGGCAGCTTATAGCTATCCTAAAACAAATCGACAGCTTCGATTAGCTCTACATAATGAAAAGTATTCAGCTCTTTTATATAGTGCTTCAGATATCGAAGTTTTAAGAGATGAAGAAGTACCTATTCATCCTTTTGTCTCAAGAGTCGGGCCAGATATATTAAGTGAGAATGTAACAGAACAATATTTGAAAGAGCGTTTTCTCCGAAAAGAATTTAAAGGAAGAAGATGGTCATCTCTATTACTTGATCAAGGGTTTATTGGAGGCGTTGGCAACTACTTAAGAAGTGAAATTCTTTTTGTAGCAGGGATATATCCAAATAAGCGCCCGATAGAATGTACCGATGAAGAACTTCGGAGAGCAGCATGTGCAGTTAAAAAACTGATGATACAATCCTATGAAACAAGAGGAATTACGAATGATTTGCAGCTTGTGGAAAAGTTAAAGAAACAAGGGGAAGAAAGGTCTTCTTATCGTCATTGGGTGTTTGAAAGAGAAGGAGAGGCATGCAGGATAGATGGAACAGATATTGTAAAAATAATCGCGGATTCAAGAAGGCTTTACTATTGTCCAACATGTCAAAAAGAAAGTTAAAAAACAGCCGTCAGTAACGGCTGTTTTGTTTATTTGTCATAAATATCGTCTTCATTATGAGTAGCTAAAAAGGCGAGAGGATTACTATAACTAAAAGAATGAGCTGTGTTCGTTACAGTGAACGTTTGTAAAGTGATACTTTGAGATAGGAAATAAGCAATCTAGTTTGATGACCATTCATCTGTTAGAACAATACCTTTATTAAAACCTTCCTAAAGAACAGCATTTATATATGGAAGAGATGGTATTTTAATTGGGTCTTGCTCTTTAATGTTTGTTAAGAGTGTTTTATAAGCTGTGCTAATCTCTGTTTGCAGAGCGGGTTTATTATAAAAATAATCATCAATATCGTCAACAGTATCTAAGAAAACTCCATCCATCCCAATATTACTTTTGAATCGATGTGAAAGTAACCAAAAGTGTCTTTTAGAATATACAAGATAGTAAGCAAGATTAAGGGAGAGAAGAGGTAGAATTTTCTTTGTCAAAAAGAAAATGTTAAGGTAAAATTCAAATTAAAGAGAGGCATCGTTTTACATATTAATCAGGAGGGATTCCAATGACAATTTTAGTAACAGGCGGAGCAGGGTATATCGGTAGCCATACTTGTGTTGAATTATTAAATAGTGGTCATGATATCGCAGTACTAGATAACTTATCAAATAGTTCAGAAGAAGCTTTAACAAGAGTGAAAGAGATTACAGGTAAAGATTTTCCGTTTTATAATGTTGATTTGTTAGATAAAGAGGGCGTAGAAAAGGTATTTGAAGAAAATAACTTTACAGCTGTTATTCATTTTGCTGGATTAAAAGCTGTTGGAGAATCGGTTGCTATTCCACTTCGCTATTATCACAATAACTTGACAGGAACTTTTATTCTTTGCGAAGCAATGCAGAAGCATAATGTAAAAAACATTGTATTTAGTTCTTCTGCAACAGTATATGGAGTACCTGAAAAGTCTCCAATTACAGAAGATTTCCCACTTTCAGCAACAAACCCTTATGGTCAAACAAAGCTTATGCTTGAACAAGTTTTAGAAGACATTGCAAATGCAGATCCTGAGTGGAGTGTTGTGCTGCTTCGCTATTTTAACCCATTTGGTGCTCATGAAAGCGGACAAATTGGTGAGGATCCAAAAGGAATTCCAAACAACCTTATGCCTTATGTTACACAAGTTGCGATTGGTCGCCTTGAGAAACTAAGTATATTTGGTAATGACTATCCAACAAAAGATGGTACAGGTGTACGTGATTATATTCATGTTGTAGATCTTGCGGATGCCCATGTAAAAGCTCTTCATAAAGCAAATGAAGACAAAGGTGTTCATGCTTATAATGTTGGTACAGGAACAGGTTATAGTGTCCTTGAAATGGTCAAAGCATTTGAGAAGGTGTCAGGTAAAGAAGTGCCATATCAATTTTCACCGCGCCGCCCTGGAGATATCGCAACATGCTTTGCAGATCCAACAAAAGCATATAAAGAGTTAAACTGGAAAGCAACTCGAGGTTTAGAAGATATGTGTCGTGATTCTTGGAAATGGCAGTCACAAAATAAAGATGGCTATCGTCTTTCATAGTCTTAACTCAAAAAATCCCTTTCTTTATAAAGAAGGGGATTTTTTATTGGTTAGCAAGATAAGGAAGTACAGGGTCTATTCATAGCTAACATACCCTTACTATTATTCAGTTTGCATGCTCTCTTTCAGCAAGTCTAACCCTCTCAATAAGGGTCTGCTGCCAATTTCAAATACGATAATTAGCTGCTATAGGTGGTCTTATCCCATTTGTAAAGTTCTACATAATTCTAAATCCTTTATTTCATAAGGGGAAAAGTGTTAAGGTTATTATATATGGAATAAAGTGGAGGATGATTATGGAAGATAAAATAGAAATGGGATTCGGACAAAAATCCATCTCTAATCTTCTCTCGTTCAGTAGGAATATGGGGCGGGGCGCTAAGTAATATTCCTCATAGCAACCAGCTTTATAGTGAACGAGTTCTTTATATTCGGGCAAGCTATGAAAGTGTAAGTTCTTATGTAGAAGATTCTGCAAAGTTTATATAAGTGATAGTTCTTCATCATTTTCAAGAAAACTGTATAGTTCCAGACGTGGTTCTAGTTTTTGGAAAAGATGAGATACTCATAAAACAAAGTATTATAAAAGGAGGATAAACAGTTAGCAAAATCATAGCATGAACACTAAAAAAGTAGACAAAAATAGAAGAAAATAGTTTGAAACGAGGACACTAACATGAACAAAATCATAAAGAGAAGGCCTAGGAAACTTAGAACAACTTCACGTATACTCTTAATAATTATCGGTGCTTTTATCACAGCATACGGTTTAGAAGCAGTTTTAATACCAAACAACGTATCAGACGGTGGTGTTACAGGGATTAGTATCGTTGGTTCACAATTTGGACTGCCACTTGGATTGTTAATTGCTATCTTGAATATTCCGTTTGTATTTTTAGGATATAAACAAATTGGAAAGAGCTTTGCGATTTATTCAGTTATTGGAATTGCTTCATTAGCAGCAGGAACAATCCTTATGCACCATGTACCAACTATTATAGATGGAGATACGTTATTAGTAACGGTTGTTGGTGGTATTATCATTGGTTTTGGAATGGGACTAGCTCTAAGAAACGGTGGTGCGCTTGATGGCATTGATATGTTAGCAGTACTGCTCTCTAGAAAATTACCTTTTGGAACAAGTGATCTTATTTTATTCTTAAACTTGTTTGTTTTTATCATTGTATCTACTGTGTTTGGCCTTCAAGGCGCTATTCTTTCTGCAATTGCTTACTTTATTGCTTCTAAAGTGATTCACATTGTTGAAGAAGGATTGAGTGGTTCTAAGACGTTCAAAATTATTACTGTTCATCCTGAATTAATGGTTGAGACAATTCGTGATCGATTAGGGCGTGGTGCAACGTATAAGCAAGCTCAAGGCGGTTATTCAAATGAAAATTTCAAAGAAATTACTTGTATTATTAACCGTTTAGAAGAAAGCAAAATGAAAGAAATTATTAATGAAATTGATGAGAATGCTTTTGTTACAGTTTATGATGTAGCAGAAGTAAAAGGTGGTAACTTTAAGAAAAATAATATTCATTAAAAAACTTACATAGAAGCTTGGTTGCTTCCATGATAAAAAGCTGGATATCTAGAAGATATCCAGCTTTTTATGTAGGTAACTAAAATTTTAAAGAAGTAGTAAAAAGGGAACATGGAAATATCTCCTTTTTCTACTAGGGATAAGGATGTCAGCCTTTATGCTTATCCTATTCTAGCTATCTATTAGTTAATAAATGATTTAGCACCAATGTAGTGTTTTTGCCAGTATGGATTGTCAAGACGAGCATATTCAACACCAGCATCTCCTGCGTGAATCATCACGTTGTTACCAAGATAAACGGCACTATGAGAAGCTCCTTGTACATTGTAAGTACCTTCGAAGAAGACAACGTCTCCTACTTGTGGTGAACTAACACGTACACCGTTATTTTTCCACATTTCACGATGTGTTCTTGACAGGTCGATACCAACTTGATCAAATACATAGTTGATAAAACCGCTGCTATCAAGACCTTTCGTTGTTGTGCCACCCCATACATAAGGTGTTCCAACTACACTTTTTGCAGCAGCAACAACAGCTGCTCTTGTACTTGATACAGATTGGTTATTTTGTGCAGGAGCAGTTGGCGTTGTAGTAGAATTAGATGTGTTTGTGTTTGTGTTTGTATTTGTATTAGAACCTGCTACAGAACCAGTTGGTGCTAATGAAAGAGCTTTAGCTGTGTTAGGTCCTACAATGCCGTCAACTGAAAGATTATGAGCAGCTTGAAATTGTCTTACAGCTTGTTCTGTGATAGATCCGAAAATGCCATCAATGTTGTATTTATAGTAGCCTTGACTATTTAATTTTGATTGAAGATCTCTAACTTGTTGTCCAGAAGCTCCTTTACGAATAAGTGATGTGCTAGTTGGTGTAGTAGTTTGTGGTTTTGCTACAGTTGTATTTGTTTGCTCTTCAGGATGTGACTTAGCAAAAGCAAAAGCATTTTCACTTAACATTGGTGTTAGCGCTAGTGATGTAACTAAAGCTGATGAAATAACATATTTGCGCACCGTACGATTTGATTTCAAGATTAAAACCCCTATCCTAAATTATAATTTTGTCTTTTAATCATATAAAAAATGGAATATTCTATGGTTTTTATATGATTATATCTCACAATTTTCTATTGTAAGTATGAATTGTTAAGATTTGATAAAGTTGTCGAATTAAAAAGAAAAAGGGTACTAAATGATTAGTTATTATGTAGGAAAAAAGAATTATTTGGAAAATGTAATCGATAATTAGCAGTAAAAGCTCCTCAATCATCTCTGTGAAAGTTCTTGAAATTTTGTATAAATGATAAGATATTATAAGATATAAGCTAATAAGATTGATAGAATTCGAACACTAGAACAAAAATATAAGGTAAGAGGGGTTATATGAGTATAAGAGGACAATCAATTTTAATTGTTGAAGATGACCCTAACATTCTAGAGATTATTAAACATTATCTAGTTTTTCATGGATATGATGTTTGGGGAGCCCAAAGTGGTGAAGAAGCAAGGAAAATGTTTTTAGAAATCGATCCCTGTTTTGTAATTCTAGATTTAATGTTGCCAGGGGAAAGTGGAGAGTCTATTTGTAGGTGGATTCGTAAGGATATGCAAAGTAACGTCCCGTTAATTATGGTGACAGCAAAAGCAGCAGAAGATGAGAGAATTCGGGGGTTACAGATGGGTGCGGATGATTACGTTGTGAAGCCATTTAGTGCCAAAGAGTTAGTCGCAAGAGTTGAAACAGTGCTCCGACGCACAGAGAATCGATGTAATAAGATTACCTATCAAGGAATCACGTTAAAACCGAATAAATTTGAAGTCAAAGTCAACACAGAGGTTATCGATTTAACTCATCATGAATTTCAACTCCTCTATTATCTCATGAGAAATCCGGATCAAATCCTTTCGCGTGAACAAATTTTAAATGAGCTGTATTCCACACAGGAGAAATTTGTGAGCTATCGAACGGTTGATGTTCATATTAGCAAAATCCGGGAGAAGCTTGGAGCGGAGAAGGGGAACTTGATTGAAACAGTGAGAGGAGTTGGATACAGGTTTGTGGCTTATTAATCAGATTCGAGAAAAGATGATTCGAAAGTGGGTTGCTTTAAATATAGGAGTAACAGGATTGGTCATTGGAATCATTGGTTTTTCTGTTAAAGAACTAGCATGTCGTAAATTTAATGAATATGCTAGTTCAAGTCTTCATGCTCAACAATTTCGAAAAAGTATAGGAGAGGATCTTTTTAACGCTGGTTTGCTAACTTTAATTTTAGCTGTACTCATTCATTTATTTTTTGCCAAAAAGATTCTTAATCCTCTCAATCAACTATCACATACTACAAAGGAATTGGATGAAACGATAGATTCTCCTTTTCCTACTCATTTAAAAGATGAAATAGGACAGATAGCGAACAGACTAAACGAAATAACCAATCAAGTAAGTCATTTGCATAAACAGAAAAATCAAATGATGGTTGATCTTGGTCATGAGTTACGAACGCCGCTCACAACCCTAACAGGCTATCTCGAAGGCCTTGAAGAAGGCGTTTTTGTACCAAATGAACAAGTTTATTCTATTTTAAAGAAGGAATGCTTTCAGTTAACACACCTTGTGAATAAAATACAAGAACTGCATCAGTGGGAAAGTGGTCGGAAGAGCCTAGATCGTTATTGGATTGAGTCAGGAAGAGCCCTTCAATCAAGTATAGAGCCATTTCAAAATGAAATGAATAAAAGGGATATTGAACGCGTAATACAAGTGGAATCAGCTACTTTATACTGTGATTCAAATGCGTTACATACTGTAGTCTCACATATATTTGATAATGTTGTAAGATATAATATTGGAAAAAAGGTGATTGTAAAGGGAAAATCTTATCGAGACAATTATGTTATTTCAATCTCAAATCAAGGAATGCCTATTCCAAAAGAAGCTGAAAAGCAATTATTTGATCATTTTTTTAGAGTAGAAAATTCGAGAAATCGAGAAACAGGCGGATTTGGGCTTGGGCTATCTATTGCAAAAGAAATTGTTCATCAGCTAGGTGGAGAGATAGGGTTTTATAGTAGAAGTGGTTTTCATACTTTTTGGTTCACTATTCCAATTGAAAAAGAAGGACATTAATCTATCTCTTATAACTAATAAAGAATATTGGTTGGAGTTAAGAAGGAACTTTTTTGTATGTGTTTTCTCCTAGTGAGACTCTCAAAACGGACAGGATAGAATTTTTATCTCTTGAGGTGGATAAAGAAGGGTGAACAAGCTGGAGACTAAGATTCTAGAAACGTGGTTAAGAATTCCAAGATGGGTAAGGCTTTTTACACTTAGTGTTATTACAATCCTTGTCATCTTTGTAGCTTTATTTAAAGGAATAGAAGCTTTATTTTATATCGAAACACTAAGTTTCGGGAAAATACTTTTTTGTTTAGGAATAGCACTTTTTTTCTTATTTATACTTTATACTTTTTCTACAAAAGGTTAGGATAATTCAATGCCTTGTGAATCTAATAGAAATCGGAGAAGACCCACCATTCTGGAGAATGGTGGGTTATTAATTTCGTCTAAAAACGCTATTAATAATGAATATAATGCTCATTACAACAATCCAACAAATTAAAAAGCGGCTCATCTCATGAAGTAGCCAGATTCCCGTAAAATTTATATTCTTTGTCATTTTTAGAGCAGCATACATAAAGAAGATTGTTAAGAGTAGATCTAATGTTTTGTTGAGTAATCCTAAGAGTTATCTTTAGAAGAGATTGTAAAATGTTTCTGTGTTTTATCTCTTAAGCCTGAGGGTATATTTACACAAAGCTAATTAACCATGAAAGGAGATAAAATAAGATGAGGAAATCTAGACCTGTTATTGGTATTTCAAGTTCGGTTACAATTCATAATGGTCTTCCAAGTGTTCATTTGCATCAGAAATATGTGGATGCAGTTATTGAGGCAGGGGGCCTTCCGATAATCATTCCGGTGGGAGACAAGGAAATGGAGGAAGAATGGGCTTCATTGTGTGATGGTATTCTTCTTAGTGGAGGAGAAGACGTTGATCCTCAATCATACGATCATGAACCTGATCCGGAGCTTGGAAAAGTCAATGAAAATCGGGATAAAACAGAGATGGGTCTAATAGAGTATGCACGCAAAGAAAAGAAACCAATCCTTGCGATTTGCAGAGGGATAGCGGTGCTTAATGCGGCATTAGGCGGTGATATTATTCAAGATATTGAAAAGAATAATGAAGAGGCGATCAAACATTATCAAGAAGCCGCAAGACCGCAAGCTACCCATGAAATAGAAGTTGAAGAAGGAAGTAGACTGTATAAAATCATGGAGAACAATTCTAAAGTTCGGGTAAATAGTATGCATCATCAGGCAATTGGCGAGGTAGCCTCAAATTTAAAAGTTGTTGCTCGTGCTTCTGACGGTGTGATTGAGGGAGTCGAAGGGAAAGAACAAGATCCACTTCTCCTAGGGGTACAATGGCATCCGGAAGAGATGGCAAGTGAAAATCAGCTTATGGCTAATTTATTTGAAGAGCTTGTGAATGAATGCAGAAAAAAGAATAAAGTAGAAGCTTAAGGAAGCTAGGAATATAAGAAATAGAGTTAAAAAGAGTAGCGGATGTGATAGCGCTACTCTTTTTGATTTGCTATAAAACGATGCACACTAGAAAATTAATTTTACCTGCTGCTGTTAGAGTGTTTTAAAAAATTGTTTTTATGTTGAAACCTATTGTGGACTGTTGATCATCGTGAATATGCTAAAAATGCTTCAGGATAAGAGTGTATAAAGTAAGATACATAAGCAGAAAGTAATAACAAATTAAGAATAGAAGAAGTTTAGAGATGTTACATAAAGTCTTGGATGCGCAATTTCGTATTTGGATCGTTCTTTCCACTTCTTCTTATAGATACAAAAGAAATCTACATATAAGTAAACATCCTTAGTTTGCTCGTACAATCCAATGTATATATCTTAGTATGTAAATTAAGATATTCAATTAAGAAGTTTAACTTTCAGGAGGAGTCAGAATGAGCAGTTCACAACATCCACCCATTACATCAGCGGAGCTAGCAACGTTATGGATGACTTATCAGGAAAAAACGATGATCCTGAGGTTTTTAGACTATTTTCTTAAATACAATGAAAATGATCAGCAATTACTTCAACTTCATTATGACAGAGCAGTTAAAAGCTTAGATTTTATCAACACTGTTTTCCAAGCTGAAGGAGCAGCTATTCCTACTGGGTTTACTGAGAATGATGTAAATAAAGAAGCGCCTAAACTATATGATTTTATGTTTGATATTATGTATTTTCGATTGATAGCTCAAATCGAGACTGGTCTTTTTGCTCTTTATTCGAATATGTCCTATCGTGAAGATATACGACAGTTTTTTAAACGTCTAACTACAGAAGCTCAAGAGCTGTATGATCAGTCAACTCACTTGTTAATGGAAGCAGGTGTAATTTCTCGACCTCCATATGTTTCCATGCCAAAGGAGGTTCATTTTGTGAAAGATATAAACTATATGGATGGTCTGAAGTGGATAGGTGAAAAAAGATCTCTTAATACGATAGAAGTTTCCCTTATTCAACACGCTATTGATACGAACCTTGTAGGAATGCAATTAATGATCGGATTTGCTCAAGTAGCAAATGAGCAAAAGGTACGAAAATACTTTGTTAAAGGAATGGAATTATCAAAAAAAATTGAAACAGAGTTAGGCGATATATTACGACATAGTTATATTGAACCGCCTGCAACACATGCTGGAAAAGCAACAACTTCAACAGTTGCTCCTTTTTCTGATAAATTGATGATGTATACCGCTGGTTTGTTAAGCACATTTGGTCTCGGTAGCAATGCACTAGGAGGCGCATTTAGTTTGCGTAGTGATTTACCAGTAAAGCTGTTACAACTTGGAAAAGACATTTACAACTTTGCAAAAGAAGGCGGAAAAATTATGATTCAACAGGGCTGGATGGAAGAGCCTCCTCAGATTGAAGATCGAAATCAATTGACAAAAGGATAATGGGAAACGTATCACACTATTAATAAGGTGAATGGCTCCTTATATACTTTAAGAAATAAATACTTTATAATCCCTAAACCTAACGGATCCCTATGTTTTGATACGGAAACTCCGTGTTATGTGAACAAAAAAATTAGGTATTATAAAGTAAGACAGGGTTTCTATGCAAGGAAACTCTGCCTTTTTGTTTTTAAATTATTGACTTAAATCCATATCAATAGTCAAGTTCTAAGTTAAAACTATTATTTATTAGAGCTAAATACAAGATTTGCCGATCGTTTGGCCTGCTCGAGAACATTCATGACTTTCTCGCTATGTTCTAACATATTTGTAACTTTCTCCAAATCGCGTTCTTTAATAATACGTTCAAATTCAACAAATTCATCATACATTCGATGCCAATGGTCTGAGAGGTCTACTTGAATAGGTGCTTGCTTATTGAGGGAATAATCAAAGCATTGTATGTTATTTGCTGAATTAGCCATGTGTATGTAGCCTTTATTCCCTTGAATATTCATTGCATTGGGAGCTGTACTGTCTTTGGAACCTATACAGACACACTTGAAATTACCATAATCCATCAGCAATATGCCTGATGTATCAATCTCCCTTTCGATATTCGCCCAATACTCCACTTTCTTAGGACTTCCAAAGAAACCAACAACAAGATGAATATTATATAAATTAATATCCATTAAGGCTCCACCGGACATTTCCGGGTTAAAGGCCGGATGAATTTCTCCTGCTTTGAAAGCCTCATATCTCGATGAATATTGAGAATAATTACACTCCACTATTTTGATATCTCCAAGCTTAGGTAAGTAATTTTTCATAGATAAATAGTTTTTCATATATTGATTTGTAATAGCTTCCACTAAAACCAATTCTTTTTGCTGAGAAATCTCTTTCAGTTCAAGAAATTCTTGTAGAGTAGAAGTGAATGGTTTTTCACAAATCACATGCTTTCCGTTTAATAAAGCTTCTTTGGCGTATGAATAATGAAGGTGATTGGGAAGCCCAATGTAAATTGTATCTACATCATCATTTTCAAGCATTGTACCATAATCAGAATAAGTATGGGTGAATCCATATTTCTTTTGAAAAGACAGCAATTTTTCTCCATGACTAGGTTTTGAACTGATTGCCTTTAACGTAATCGTAGGGATGTCATGAATAAAGCTCAATAAATCCTCAACAATCTTTCCAGCCCCAACAATCCCTAAATTCATCTCAGCTGCACCCCTCTATGCCTTTTTCAAGTATCTCCATAACCGCTATTGTTTCTTCGTCTTTCACAACTTTTTCTTTACCATGTACGATTGCCTGATAAATATCATCATACACTCGAGCATAATCACCTTTTTCAGAGACTACTTTCTCCTCATGGTAGCTGTCGTTATCATCTAAGTACGTTAGAATGCCATAATGAGAAGGAGAATCAACCCCAAAATTGTCATGGCCTTTTGGATGATAAAATAATTTAAGATGTTCTTCCTGACGATCTTCCGTTTCCTTCACGAACACACCCTTTTTCCCGTATACAACAAAACTTGGACGCCCTTTTAAACGGAAAAAGCTTGATTTAATCGATACTTTGAGTGAAGAATAATAAAAGTCTACGTCAAAGTAATCATTCATTCTTCCAGCCCCCAACAATTGACGAACATCGTAATGAATGCTTTCTGGTGTCCCAAAATAGGATAAAGCTTGGTCGATCGTATGAACGCCATGTCCATATAAAAAGCTGTTATATTTCGAAAAATGGTCAGTAGCATTCGGTGTGTGTGGTCGGTAATAATCATAATTCATTTCCACCTCTAGCAAATCTCCAAGTTTACCAGACTGGATAACTTTTTTTGTTGTAAGAAAATCTGAGTCATATCGTCTATTCTGATAGCATTGAATCACGAGATTTTTCTCATTAGCATATTGGAAGATGGATACTGCTTCGTCTTTCGTTAACATGAAAGGTTTCTCAACAAGCACATGTTTCCCATGATCAAGCGCCATTTTTGCGAAATGATAATGGGACTCGGTATGTGTACACACAACAATTAATCCAATCTCATCATCATTCATTAATGTAGTGATATCATCTGTGTACAGAACATCAGGAACTCTCTCCCACTCTTTTTTGTCTAGGTTACGAGCATATATCGTTTTCACTTTCAAATAATCTCTATTTAATGAAAAAGGAAGATGATAACGGTTTGTACTTTTACCATTTCCAATGTATCCTATGGTTAGCATTCTAACCCCTCCTTAAGCTTCTTTTCATTTATTATAGAAGAAGAAAGCCCTCTGTAAAGGTTTTACAACCACATTGGTATATTGGATCACTTTATGATGCATATTACATTTTATTTTTGAACAAAATGTTTATTTTATAGTCCTACTTAACGTTATTTTAACTAAACCGGGGTGAGCCTTTTGAAAATACTAATGCAATTATCAGAAATGCATAACTTTACACCAAACGAGAAAAGCATTGCTTCTTATATTTTGATACATAGAGAAAGTATACTTCACTTAAATATTCAAGAACTTGCTAAAGTTACATATACCTCGCATTCAGCGGTGAATCGCTTAACACATAAACTCGGTCTAAGTGGCTTTAAAGAGTTCATTATAAAACTAGCCCAAGAATTCCAACAAACCGCGGATATTCCCAATGTGGATTCAAACTATCCGTTTAGTCTAGAGGCATCTTCACTTCAAGTGGCAAAAGATATTGCGGAATTAATGAAGGAAACGATCGAAAAAAATGTTTCGTTTATGGATGATAACTTGCTGTCACAAACGGCTCAACTGCTATATCAATCTGAAAGAATTTTTATATATGCTTCAGGGGATTCACAAATCCGAGCGAAAAGTTTTCAAAATAAGTTAATCAAAATTAACAAATATCCAATCATTGCTACTGAACTTTCTGAATGGGCTCATCATACTGTCAATCTTACGAAGCATGATTGTGCTATTTTCTTAACCTATCACGGAAAGTCATCTAGCTATATGAAAGCTGCTCAACATTTTTTAAACAAAAATATACCTTTTATAACGATTTCATCAACTAGTCAAAATGATTTAGCAAAACTTAGTACGATTTTTATACAGGTTCCTAATGATGAAGAGAAGTTCGCTAAGATCGGTACATTTTCTTCCCAAATTGCCTTTGAATATGTGTTAAATGTTATTTACTCCTGTATCTATAAAATCGACTATATGAAAAATAGGAGAAATTCAATAGACTTCTTGGAGCAGTTACACGCCAATGATGTGCTAAATGATATATAGAATACATTTAATTTTCTATCTCTATGCTAATCAAAAATGCTCTAACCCTTACTTAAGGAATAGAGCATTCTTAATTAGTTATGCATGAGTTTCTTTATTCGAGCGTTTATTTTCTATATAGATAAAAAAGCGTAATTGGATGGTTCTATGGGCAACATTCTAGTTTGGCTTTTATCTTAATGTTTAGAAAATCCAGTTATAAGGAGCTTTATCCTTTTTATTAATATCTCCTAGTAAAGGAAGTCGCTGCAACATGTTTTGTAAGTTATAAGCATCCCATGGAAAATGTTCTGTAATTCCTAGTCCTACAACATCATAAGCTTTTGCTACATCTTGAAGTAAGCGTATAATCGTCTCTATACTAGAACCTGTTGGAACTTGTTCTTTCATTTTTTCATAAGTAGCTGGATTGGCCATTAAAAGGGAGCGAAATTCTCTTAAATCGAGAACATCTAAGTCAAAGTGAACGATAACCTTAGAAGGTTTGCGTGAATCCAGCCAGTGAAGTACCTTTGAACTGTCTTCTTTAATATCATCTGGAGTGGCAATATCTATATTCATATCTTGTAACGGTTTAGAGTTAAGTGCCTCTATCATATCGTTCAACCCTACAAATAATACCTGTTCTGGTTTAAATGGACGTGGGACTTCTGCAACAAATTCCTTATCCCCGACACCCAACAAATTAGCAAGTACATGAGCATGGTGGTTTGGAAAATCCTCAGGAATTGAAACGTCAGGGTGTGAATCCACCCATAACAGAGCAGTTTCTCCATCATATCTCTCGTTTAAGTATGCAAAAGGAGCGAGTTCTACACCACAATCTCCACCAAGAATGATAATACTATCAGGACTGTGCTTTTGAATTAAACTTTTGGCAGAACGTGTTTGAGTTAATAAGGCACTCTTAGCAACAATACCTTGCTCTATTTCAAGGCTTGAATCTAAATCAATAGGTACTTCTTCAAATGGTCCATTCGTTTTAGGAGCAAGCCAGTTTAACAAATGAGCTCCAAGTACGTACGGAGGATTGTTTCCACCTTGCCATTGTGGCATTAGTAATCGAAGAGTCTTCCTTTTTGCTGCCTCTTTATGTTTTTTCACTTAGCATCCTTCCTTTCAAATGTATAAGAACTATGTAACAAATAATAAACCCTATAGTAACTATAGGGTCAATGGTGAACTATTTTTTTAGTACTTTCAATATGACATTTAGTAGAAAAAGAATAATTAACGGAGTTCTTTATCGAGATGAGTAGGATTCTTAAGTGTCTTCTCAAACAAATGTTGAATTCCATATAGCAGAAATGCTTTATAAAAAACATAAAGAAAAAACTTCAAATTATTGAATCGAATTTCTCGAAAGATCAAGATTTTTAGGGATTTCTAATTTTGCTGTTCATGTAGCGCACATTTAATGGAAGTGCCTCACATCTTAGTTGTCTATTCCTTTTCGTTTAATGTACTTTTTTCACCGCAATATTAATTATTCCACCTATAGATGTTTGTAACGAAAAATTGAACTTCAATAATATCTTTTTTTAAAAGGTAGTAACTACCTTTAAAATAATTGCAAAAATTCCCTTGCTGAAGCTGACAAGTAACTATTGGCTCTCCAAACTAACGCAGGCTCTGATATCCATGGATTATCTTGAATTGAGATAATGTTATATTCCTTATTTAATCTTTTACTTACCATAGATAATGGCAATATCGTTGCTCCAAATCCCATTTCTACTAAATTTAACAACATAGCAGAGTCATGACACTCACATAAGATATTTGGAGTTAAATCTAATTGTTGAAATGCGTGAATAATTTGATCAAATAATCCAGTTCCTTCTGTAGGTCTTAATAATAGGAGAGGAATCTCAGAGATCTCCTGTATGGTTATCGTTTTTTCGTCTAACTTATAATCAGTAGGTACAATTAATACACATGGATCAGTGTCCAATTTCTTCATCTCAACATCTTTTTGGGAAAACGGCCCACCTGTAATAGCAATATCAATCTGTCTGTTCTTTAGTAAATTCATTAAATGGGTAGAGTTACCTTCCCAAATATTAAAAGTGATATGTGAATATTGCTGACGAAACTTATTTAAGGTAGAAAGTAAAATAGGTGCACAATAAATTGTAGATCCTACTGAAAGGGTGCCACTTATTTCTTCACTGAATTCCTTAACTTCTAAAATTGCCTCTTCCATTCCATGTAGTAAACGCTTTGCTTTTTGGAGGAATAGTTCTCCTTGAGGAGTAAGAGTCACTTTTTTCTTTTTATTTCGATCGAATAAAATGACACCCAATTCTTCTTCCATCAATTTTAATTGCCGGCTAAGGGGTGGTTGAGCCATATGGAGATGTTCCGCTGCTTTAGAAATTGTCCCTTGTTCTGCAATAGCTATAAAATAACGTAATTGTCGAATGTCCATGTTTACCCTCCAAAAATATAATATATCATTTAAGTATTATATATAAACAATACAGATATTATCAATATAATAAACAGAGGTGTATAATTATTTCTACAAGCAACAATAGACTAACAATGATAGAAGAAGGAGAAATACAAATGAAAGTAATTGTAGGGATGTCAGGAGCCACCGGAGCTATTTTTGGAATTCGCCTTTTGGAGATTCTTAAAAACACAGAGATAGAGACTCATTTAGTCATGTCTTCATGGGCATCCGCAACTATCCGAGTGGAAACGCCTTACACAGCGAAGGAAGTTGAAAAATTGGCTGATTATACTTATTCTTATAAAGATTTAGGAGCCAAAATTTCTAGCGGGTCTTTCCAAGTGGATGGGATGATTGTTGCTCCCTGTAGTATGAAAACATTAGCCTCTATTCGGATGGGGTTAGCAGATAATCTTGTAACACGTGCAGCTGATGTTATATTAAAAGAACGGAAAAAGCTGTTATTATTAACACGTGAAACTCCCCTTAATGATATCCATCTTGAAAACATGTTGGCGTTATCACGTATGGGAACAATGATTTTCCCTCCAATGCCTGCTTTTTATAATCATCCGGAAAATATTGATGATTTAATTAATCATATTGTATACAGAGCATTAGATCAGTTTGGTATTCATCTATCAGACGCAAAAAGATGGGATGGAATACAAAAAGTAGAGAATAAAAACTAGACTGGGTTGGATTAGTATATCAAAAAGAAGCTTTCTTATTCTTTTAAAGGTATGCTATCCATTTTAATTGAGTGAAATGAATAGTTGAGAGAGGGTTAGTCATGAGCTGTAGAGACTAGCCTTTTTTATTTGTAGTAAAATCAATAAATAATAGAATGAGATGAAGAGTTATCTGGGAAGGTGAATTCCCTTTATATAACAAAGAGAAAGTAGTACTTACTTAGAAAAAGGTTTATAATATACCCTTTTTATATATAATGCATACATAATAGATATTTCTCATATTAAAAATACAAGAGTATAATCATCTTTGTAAGATAAATTAAGCAAGGTAAAGGAATAATGCAACGTAGGAGGAATACTTAATGGCTTACAGAGATTTAAGAGAATTCTTAGATTTACTCGAATCAGAAAACCAATTAGTTCGTATTAAAGAAGAAGTTATGCCTGAACCAGATTTAAGTGCGATTGGACGTTCTGCTCCAGACGTAGAGAATGCACCGGCCGTTCTTGTAGAAAACATAAAAGGTTATAAAACACCTGTTGTTTTAAATGTTCATGGTTCGTGGCAAAATCATGCTTTAATGCTTAACATGCCGAAGGATACACCGGTTAAAGAACAATTTTTTGAATTAGAAAAAATCTGGGATCGGTATCCGATTAAGCCAGTTTGGGTTGATAAGAAAGAGGCACCAGTAAAAGAAGTTGTAATTGAAGACGATATTAATCTATTTGATGTTTTACCTTTGTTCCGTATCAATGAATTTGACGCTGGGTTCTATCTTTCAAAAGCTTTAATTGTAAGTAAAGATCCTAATAAACCAGAGAGTTATGACGAACAAAATGCTGGTACTTATCGTATCCAAGTGAAAGGTAAAGATAAAGTAGGTATTCAACCTCTTCCATTCCACGATATTGCTGTTCATCTAAACCATGCTGAAGAAAAAAATGAACCCCTCCCAATTGCTATTTGCTTAGGGAACGATCCCGTATTAAGCTTTATGGCTAGTACACCAATTGAATATGCTCAATCTGAATATGACTTTGCTGGAGCTTTAAAAGGTGAGCCCATTGAATTAACAAAAAGTGAGAATGGAAATTTAGATATCCCAGCACGTAGTGAAATTGTGTTAGAAGGTTATATCATGCCTCGTGAAAGAGAAATTGAAGGACCTTTTGGTGAGTTTCCAGGAAGTTATTCAGGTGCTCGCTTACAACCAGTGGTGAAAATCACTAAAATCACTCATCGCCAAAATCCTGTCTTCGAAAATCTATACTTAGGTATGCCGTGGACTGAAATTGACTACTTAATGGCATTAAATACAAGCTTACCACTATATAAACAATTAAAACGAGACTTCCCAGAAGTTGAAGCTGTAAATGCAATGTATACCCACGGTATTGGAACGATCGTTTCTACAAAATCTCGTTTCGGTGGATATGGTAAGGCAGTGGCTATGAGGTTATTATCTACTCCTCATGGAATGCCTTATACAAAAATTGTCATCATTGTTGATGAATTTGTTGATCCGTTTAATCTAGAACAAGTGATGTGGGCTTTAACAACTCGTGTTCGTCCAGACAAAGATGTTTTTAAAGTTCCATATGCACCTGGTATGCCATTAGATCCATCTTCCGAGCCTGCTGGTATGCATACGAAGCTAATCATTGATGCTACGACTCCAGTTGCGCCTGACTTTGCTCGAGACACTGAGCTATTAGGAGTTCCAGAAAAAGCAAATGAATGGTTAGAAACGATTCGAAACTTAGTTAAAGAAGGAGGAAATAAATAATGAAATGTCCAAGATGTGATTCTGAAAAAGTAAGTTTATTAACTAAAGCCCCTGTTGATGATGCTTGGGAAGTATATATTTGTGACACTTGTACTTTGTCATGGAGAAATACGGAAAGTGATAACATCACTGATCCAGAAAAATATGATAAACGTTTCAAACTGAATCCTGCTGAATTCAAAGAATTGGATCAAATTCCTCCAATTCCTGAGTTGAAAAAATAATCGTTGAAATAAAAAGGATCCCTATTTATTTTCTAAATAGGGATCCTTTTCAATCTATAAATAGAATCTAGAGAATATTAATCTTGCATAAAGGACTATCTCTTTTGCCGATGTGGAAGCTGGGCGAGTCCTACTCTGCGTATTCTTGAAAACTATGGGGTTCAACGAGCTATTGAAGAAATGAATAAGTGACAAGAACAAATAAAGGTGATTTGTACCATGTTAGGAGCTCGATTAGTTCCTGAGTTATAAAGCGGTAAGGAATGGTATGAAGTAAGGGGAATAGACGTAATTAAAGCATTCAAAACGTATTAGTTTATAAACTAAAAGATCAAATCAGAAAGAAAAATGAATGTTCTTGATAAGAAACAGGACTAAATCAAAGGAGTATAACAGGGAATTTTGAAAGATTGAATACATACGAGTTAGGATAGAGAAAACTTGTCAAAAACCAGGCTTTTTCCCTTTATATAAAAATTTTAAAAAATAAAAAGGGAGAAGGCAACAGGTTATTCAGAACCAGAGAGCATATGCCTTCTCTACAGAATCAATCATTTCATTTTCTATCTAAAACTGAAGTTCTCTAAATCTTCTTGGTGATAGGTCGCTATGTTTTTTGAATGTTGTGACAAAATAAGAGACACTATTGAAACCGCAGGTGAACGCTATTTCCTTGACGGATAAATTCGTATTATATAGTAAGTTTTTTGCATTATTAATTCGATAGTTAATTAAGTATTGATATGGTGAAGCATTCATATGTTTTTTGAAGACTCTAGAAAAATGATAAGGGCTTAATTGAACGTGTTTTGCTATATCGTCTAAATTGATATCCTCACTATAATGATTTTCAATGTAAAGAATAGCTTTTTGGACAATTTCTTCTACGGATTGTGTTGCCTGGTTAGAGATTTCATTTAATTCACACAGAATCTTCTGGACAATAATTGAAGCTGCATGTTCATCTACTTTGTTTTTTTCCATCATTGTGAGAATATGATTCATACAACTTTTTATATTCCAGTTGTTATCAAGTGAATAGACACATCCGTTTCGATTAAAAAGCAGTTCAAAATAGTCTTCACTTGAGTTTCCCGTAAAGTGAAGAAATTCAAATTCTGTATCTTCTAGTGCTGCATACAAGTGAGGTTTCTGACAGTCAAGAAAGATAAACATATTCTCTGTTGCTAGGAATTCTTGGTTTTTGTAGTGAACTTTCATTTTCCCTTTCTTTACATACAGGAATAAATGCTCACCAAATGTATTTCTTTTCGTTTCATAAGCATCTGAACAATAATAAGAACCTGCATTTGTGATATGATAAAGCGCTTTCTTAGCGAATTTGCTTGGTGTATGAAAAAACGCTTTCGAATTTGCTAAAACCCCTTTTTCTCCCATATGAATTCCCCCTTATTATTAGCAATATTATTAAATAAAGAAGAAAAAAGCAATATTGTTAAAAAGAATAGCAATTTTTCTAAAGAAGTGAGCAATTTTTTTTAATGACCTTTTATTCACAGTTTAATAGAATGAGTTTATAACAGCAATAATTATACAAAGGGGATAAAAAAGTGGAAATGAGAGATGGTTTAGGTAATGAAATAAGCATGAAAAAGGCGCACATAATTCTAAACTTTTATAGAAAGTGAAAGCGCTTTTAACTTATTTGTTATTCATTACTAATCTCGCACACCGTAAAAAACGATTGAAAGTGAGGATAAAAAGACTGAAATTTGAAATCGATTTCATTTATTGGATGGGGATAAAATGCAGAAGTTTTATTACAAGCTAAGTTGACCAAGGTAACTTAAATACTTAAGGAGAATTATCATGGATAAACAAGGAAGGCAACATTCATTTTTGCGTACGATTATCCTGATCTCTACATTTGGTGGACTCCTTTTTGGATATGATACAGGGGTTATCAATGGAGCATTACCATACATGTCGAGAGCTGATCAGTTAAACCTTAACTCTTTTACACAAGGTCTTGTAACAAGTGCTCTTCTCTTTGGAGCCGCATTTGGAGCTGTATTTGGTGGTAGATTATCAGACTATAACGGACGTCGTAAAACGATTTTATATTTAGCAGTATTATTTTTTGTTTCTACAATTGGGTGTGCTTTATCTCCGAATGCTATAATTATAGTTATTTTTCGTTTCTTGCTAGGACTTGCTGTAGGGGGAGCATCTGTAACAGTACCAACATATTTAGCTGAGATGTCTCCTGCTGAAAGTCGCGGGAAAATGGTTACCCAAAATGAATTGATGATTGTGACAGGACAACTTTTAGCTTTTACCTTTAATGCAGTTATCGGAAATGTGTTAGGAGAGCATCCACACGTTTGGCGCTATATGTTACCTATTGCTGCAATTCCGGCTCTTCTTCTATTCTTCGGTATGTTTAGAGTACCTGAGAGTCCACGTTGGCTCGTATCAAAAGGAAAAAAAGAAGATGCTTTGCAAGTTCTTCAAAAAATACGCACAAAGGAACGAGCAAATTCTGAGTTGCAAGAAATTGAGAACGCTTACGTTCAAGAATCAAAAATGGACAAAGCAACGTTTAAAGATTTAACAGTTCCATGGGTGCGTCGCGTAGTTTTTCTTGGAATTGGGATTGCTGTTGTACAGCAAATTACAGGTGTGAACTCCATTATGTATTATGGGACTAAAATTTTGCAAGATGCAGGTTTTCAAACCGAGGCAGCTCTTATTGGAAACATCGGAAATGGAATGGTATCTGTTGTAGCTACAGTTGTAGGGATTTGGTTACTTGGCAAAGTAGGACGCCGGCCGATGCTTATAACTGGTCTAGCCGGTACAACAGTAACATTGTTACTTATTGCGATATTCTCTATTACACTTAAGGGTTCAGAGATTCTTCCATATATCGTTTTGGCATTAACAATTACGTTTCTTGCGTTCCAGCAAGGAGCCATCTCTCCTGTAACATGGCTTATGCTTTCAGAAATATTCCCTTTAAGGTTAAGGGGATTAGGGATGGGCGTAACTGTATTTTGCTTGTGGGGAGTTAACTTTCTTGTCGGATTAACATTTCCAGTATTACTAGACAGTATTGGTTTATCTTCAACATTTTTTGTTTTTGTAGTTTTAGGAATAGGAGCCATAACGTTTGTTGCAAAATGTTTGCCAGAAACGAAAGGGCTTACACTTGAAGAGTTAGAACAAGGCTTCCGTAGCTATAGCAGTGGAAGTTCTAAAGTCTTAAATAACAATAAAACAATTGGATAAGAAATGGAGAGGATTAATATGAAATTATGTTTTAACGAAGCAACAACATTAGAAAATTCTAATCTTATAAAAGACTTAGAGTACTGCAATAAGCATGGATACGATTATATTGAAATTCGCACAATGGATAAATTACCAGAATACTTGGAAAACCATTCAATCGATGATTTAGCAACTTTTTTTAAGACAAATCATATTAAACCATTAGCTCTTAATGCTTTAGTATTTTTCAATAATAGAACAGAAGAAGAGTATAAGGGGATTATTGAGGAATTTAAAGGTATGCTCGAAACAGCTCAAAAGATTGGTGCTCAATATATTGTAGCTGTTCCATTAGTAACAGAACAAAAAATATTAAAAGATGAAATTAAAGACAGTTGTGTAAAAGTATTAAATGAACTATCAAAAATGGCTGAGCCATTTGGCATCAAAATAGCAGTTGAATTCGTAGGGCATCCTCAATGCACAGTAAATACATTTGAGCAAGCTTATGATATTGTGCAAACAGTTGATCGTGACAATGTAGGATTAGTGTTTGATTGCTTCCATTTCCATGCAATGGGATCAAACCTAGAAGAATTTAGAAAAGCAGATATTAATAAAATCTTTATCGTCCACATTGATGATACAGAGGATTTCCCTATCGGCTTCTTAACAGACGAAGATAGAGTTTGGCCTGGACTAGGGGCTATTGATTTAGATGGCATCTTTTCAATCTTAAAAGAGAAGGGCTATGATGATGCCGTCTCTGTGGAATTATTCCGCCCAGAATATTACAAATTAGATGCTGAACAAGCAATTAAGACAGCAAAAGATACAACGATTAAAGCTGTCTCAAAACATTACAGTTATGAAGGAAAAGAATCGTTTTCTTTATAGGATAGAGAATTCAATTTCGTAACAACTTCAGACTTAAAAGCTCCTGTTTTTGGAGCTTTTGAGAACCAAGAGGGGATTTTTTGAAAAGTTTATCAAATAATTATGAAACTAAAGGAGGCCATATAGGATGGTTTTAAAAATAGGGGTTATTGGCACAGGAGCAATTGGACAAGATCATATTCGAAGAATTACAAACAAATTATCAGGTGGGAAAATCGTTGCTGTTACTGATGTTAACAAAGAACAAGCAAAAGCAATTGTAGAAACTCAAAACCTTGATGCAAAAATTTATGATGATGGTCATGAGTTAATTAAGGCAGAAGAAGTTGATGCAGTTGTTGTTACTTCTTGGGGGCCTACGCATGAAGAGTTTGTATTAGCAGCTATTGAAGTTGGAAAGCCAGTATTTTGTGAAAAACCTCTTGCTATTACTGCTGAGGGTTGTAAAAAAATTGTGGAAGCAGAGATTGCTACAGGTAAATCATTAGTACAAGTTGGCTATATGCGTCGTTACGATACAGGATATCGCGCATTGAAGAATGTAATTGAAAGTGGAAAAATTGGTGAACCATTAATTGTTCACTGCGCACATAGAAACCCTACAGTTCCTGACACATATACAGGAGATATGGCAATTGTTGATACATTTATTCACGAAATTGATGTATTGCGTTGGTTACTAAATGATGATTATGTATCTGTTCAAATCGTTGCACCTCGAAAAACAAGTAATGCATTAGAACACCTGCAAGATCCACTCATTGTTTTATTAGAAACAAAACAAGGTATCCGAATTAATGCTGAGATTTTCGTGAACTGCCAGTACGGATATGATATTCAATGTCAAGTCGTAGGAGAAACAGGCATCGCAAATTTACCTGAACCTTCAAGTGTCGTTTTACGCAGTGAAGCAAAATTATCTACGGAAATTTTAGTGGATTGGAAAGACCGTTTCATTGATTCCTACGATACGGAACTTCAAGATTGGATTAATTCAACGCTTAAAGGCGAAGTAAATGGACCAACAGCTTGGGACGGCTACGTTGCTGCTGTTACTTCAGATGCTTGTTTAGAAGCGAAAGAGTCAGGAAATATTGTGCAGATTTCTTTAGAAGAACGCCCTGAATTTTATAATAAAAATTTAGTTGTTGTAGAAAAAATCTAATAGTAGGAAGCACAACTGCTACTATATTTAGAATAAATAAGCGTTTATAGCAAAATAGTTTGATAATAAAAAACATGAATAAAGCCCTAGTGTATATGAGTATGCTTTGAGCTTATAAGGGAAAGGGGAAATTTACATTGCGTTTAGCTTATGATCCATCACATTATCGTGACAATACAAACTTAAAAGATACAATTGATACGGTTGCAAGATTAGGATATGAATATGTAGAATTATCTCCACGTAAAGATTTTATTTGGTTTTATGAGTATCCAAAAGTAGACAAGGCATTAATTAAAGACTTAAAACGTTATTGCAGTGATGCAGGGGTTAAAATCTCATCTGTTCTACCTGTTCAACAGTGGTCCTCTCCAAATGAGGAAGAACGACAAGCCGCAGTTCGAAACTGGAAGAGATGCATCGAAATCACATCTGAATTAGGTGTAGATCTAATGAATAGTGAATTTAGTGGGGATATAAGTCGTCCTGTTGAAAGTGAAGCTGCTTTTGTAAAGTCAATGGAAGAACTTATGCCTATTTTTGAAAGAGAAGGAATTAACTTAAATCTTCAGTCTCACCCGAATGACTTTATTGAGTTAAATACAGAAGCTATTCGTATGATTCGAGCTTTAGATAAAGACTGGATCAAGCTTGTTTATTCTGTTCCTCATGCTTTCTTTTATGATGATGGGATTGGTGATGTTGAGCAACATCTTGAGGAAGCAGGTGACTTGCTTGCACATGTTCTGATTGCCGATACGCTGAATCATAAAGCAGCATTTGGATTACGCTATATCGTCAATCCACCAGATGCAAAGGTAACCATTCACCAGCACTTAAATCCTGGTGAAGGGGAAATTAATTTTGAGGCATTATATCGAAAACTAAGAGAGATGAAATTCGATGGAATTGTAACAAATGCTGTATTTGCTTACCCTGACCGTCCTGAATGGTCAAATGAAGTTACGTTGAAATCGATTAGAGAAGGATTACATATTTAATTTCTTTTATAGTTAATTTTTAAGAGTTAGATATGTAATAGTAATAAGATTAAAAAGGCACTTTCTCCTTAATAAGGAGAAAGTGCCTTTTTAATTAAGAACGACAAGTATAACTTAAAACATATTGATAAGGACATAGAACGTATTAAGAAGGAACAGTGTTTTGTTACTCGAAACACGAATAAAGTTCTATATTGGACTTTGACTACTCTAATAGAGAACTTCAATTATTTTGATTTTTTAATTTTGCTTCAAACATATCAATAATATGTAGAAACCTTTCAGCTTCACGGAAAGTATGATCTGCTAGAAGTGGATGAATAATACTTTTAATTCTACATTCTTCGATGAGCTCTCTCGCAGTCTTTTTGAAATCCCGAAGAGAGGTTACGGAAACTCGGTTTTCATCAAGAAATTGATCAAGAAGAGGAACAGTTTGGGACTGTGGCTTCATAGATTCCAAATCTCTGGCTTGAAAAACTAATTGATCAAAGTCATTACTGAAATTTCTGGCCATATCTACCAATTTTCTTTCTGAGGGATCAAGGAGATGGCCTATAAATTTGGCATGATCAGCCATAATTCTTAGAAAGAATACGTTTTCTTTAATAATAGCATCAGCAAGGGGCTTTAATTTTCCCTCATTTAGCTCCATTAATCGTTTTCTAAAATAGTTAGCTTCTCTGCTAATATGATCAACTAAAAGAGGAAAGTTGTTTGCGCCTGGCATTTGACAGTTTAAAATTAAACCTAAGACTTTTCTTTTAAAAGCAAATATTCCTGTTGCTACTTGTTGAACTTCTGAATTGAACCTTTTCATGTGTGTAGGATCTATTTGATTCGTAAATGAATGTGCTCTTTGTTCTATTTGTTCAAATAGATGATAGAATTGATTTGCTTCTTGAATTAATTGAGTATCTTCTGCTCTAAAACCTAATCTAAGAAATAAAGAATGTTCTTTCATAATTCTTGACCAAAAACGAATTTCATCTAAAGATTTCTCTACAAATCCATTAGTCACCCTTATTCCCCCTAAGACTTAAAATCAAATTCAATTTCATACTATTCAAGTTTGAGGGGAGATATACGTGCCTTTCTGAGGGTGCTGAAGGATATTTTTATGAACCTTATCTCATGTGTGAAGGCCTTTTTCAGTAGCTTATTCTATTGCTTTGGCGTAGATGATATATTAGGTCATTAATATAGGAATCTTGATTTGAGTAATGTCTGAAAATACGATGTCTTTAGTATCTTCTTCTCCTATATCTATCAATTTCTAAAGGAAAGTCTCTCTTATACAAAAAGCATATTAACTTTCCATTGAATTATCCATCTAGCCCTTCATTTAAACAATAAATCTTGCTTTTGCATTCAATATATATTTCAACAATCTTTTTACTTACAATAACGGACACCAATTAGTGACCGTTATTGTATAGTACTTTATTTTTTTCTACTTATAATCATACGTGGGGCTTATCTTTTATATAACACCTTGGTCAAGCATTGCATCAGCAACTTTTAAAAATCCTGCAATATTAGCACCAACAACAAGATTTCCTGGTGCATCATAATCTTTTGAGGCTTTCATACTCTTGCTATAAATATCTTTCATGATGTCTTGTAATTTCATATCTACTTCTTCTTGGGTCCAAGCTAGTCTCGAACTATTTTGTGCCATTTCTAGCGCAGAGACTGCAACCCCACCTGCATTTGCTGCTTTAGCAGGAGCAAATAAAACGTTATGAGCGATAAAAGTATTGACAGCTTCTTGGGTAGAAGGCATGTTTGCACCTTCGCCAACGGCCTTAACCCCATTTGCAACTAATAATTTTGCTGAATCTTGACTTAACTCATTTTGTGTTGCACATGGTAATGCAATATCACATGGAATTGCCCAAATACCTGAACATCCTTCTTGATATATAGCATCCTGATGTTCTTTAATATACTCAGAGATTCTTGCATTTTTTACTTCTTTTAATTGTTTAACAGTATCTAAATTAATTCCATTTCGATCGTAAATATATCCGCTTGAATCACTGCATGCTACTACTTTTGCGCCAAACTGTATTGCCTTTTCCATTGCGTAAATTGAAACATTTCCCGAACCAGATACAACAACTGTACTATCCTTAAAACCTAATCCCTGATCTTTAAGCATTTCCTCTACAAAATATACCGTCCCATATCCTGTTGCTTCTTTTCGGCCTAAGCTTCCCCCATAACCAATACCTTTTCCAGTTAGAACACCTGCTTCATAAGCTCCTTTTAATTTTTTATACTGTCCGAACATATAACCAATCTCTTTAGCTCCTACTCCTATATCTCCAGCGGGAACATCAATATTTGGACCAATATGTCTACTAAGCTCTGTCATAAAGCTCTGACAAAAGCGCATAATCTCTAGATCAGATTTACCTTTTGGATCAAAGTCAGAACCGCCTTTTCCACCGCCAATTGGCTGTCCTGTTAATGAGTTTTTGAAGATTTGTTCAAAGCCGAGGAATTTTATAATGCTTGCATTAACAGAAGGGTGAAATCTTAGTCCGCCTTTATAAGGCCCAATAGCACTACTGAATTGAACGCGATATCCACGATTTACTTTTATGTTCCCTTTATCATCCACCCATGGAACTCTAAAAGTAATCATTCGCTCAGGTTCAATCATTCTTTCTAGTACGGCTTGGTTAATATATAGTGGATTTTTCTCCAAAACAGGTATTAAAGAATCAAGTACTTCTTTAACAGCCTGTTGAAACTCCCATTCGTTTGGATTTTGTATTTGTACACTGTTGAATAAACGATTCACAAAATCTTTTACAATCCTTGTTTGATTCGCTTCTCCTGTTTCCATTACTTTCATAAATGTTCAACCCCTAAAAATTTTAAAATTGGGAAAATTCCTTTTCTTAAATGTGTTTTCATTCTATAATTTTATAATTAATAGTTTCAATACTAATTTCCGATGAAATCAATGCGCTAAGCGCATTAAGATGGAGTGACTAAACATGGAGACAAGGCAAATTCAATATTTCTTAGAGGTTGCAAAGAGGGAACATGTAACAGAAGCAGCAGATGTCTTACATGTTGCTCAATCCTCTGTTAGCAGACAAATTTTTAATTTAGAAAATGAATTAGGTGTCAAACTTTTTATACGTGAGGGAAGAAGAGTGAAGTTAACTCCTTTAGGTAGAATCTTTTTTGAACGGATGAAACAAGTATGGAATATGATGGAGGATGCAAAGAGAGAAGTAGAAGAACATTTAAATCCTGAAAGAGGAATCGTTCGAATTGCGTTTCCAATTAGTATGGCTGCTCATACATTACCATCCATCATTTCTTCTTTTCGCACTCGGTACCCGGAGGCTAAATTTCAAATGAGCAATGCCCTTTATTATGATCTAATAGATGGTGTTATAACTGGTGAATTTAATTTGGCTATGATTGCACCAATGCCTGATCAGGAAAAAGAGAAGAAAATTAAAGGAGCTACTTTATTCACAGAAAATATAGTTGCGCTCATTCCTATTCGTCATCCGTTATCTGATCGAAAATCAATTAGATTAAGAGAGTTAAAAGATGATCCATTCTGTGTCCTTCCTGAAGAGTTTATATTTCGTAAACAAGTTGTTGAAGGATGTAATGATGCAGGGTTTTCACCACAAATTGCATTTGAAGGAAAAGATATTGATGCATTAAAAGGATTAGTCTCTGCAGGGCTAGGTGTAGCATTAATGCCAGAGATGACCTTGATAGATAATACCCCTCGGTCTACCGTTATGATTCCCATATCAGATGCGAATCTTACGAGAACAGTCGGAGTGATCTACCCAACACAACGCAAACTATTGCCAACTGAATCTTTATTTTATGATTTTCTACTTGAAACTTACGAAAGGTTAAATGAATTTAGAGAGTAAAAAAAGAGAGTTATTCTTAGTTCCAGTTGTTTATTTTTAAATATACACAACGTTCCCTTTTCATGTACATAATATAAAAATCCAAGAAAAAAAGGTTCAGATTGCTTGGCTTACAAACAATCTGGACCTTTTTTTCTTGGATAGGCTTCTTCTTTATGAAACATTTGTGAACGTATGATGAAAACGGTTGTTAAAGAAAAGTTTAAATCATATGATAGATATCAAACCATCACGTGTTAGTTTAGGGGGTGTCTCAATTGGGGCTGAGAAACTAAAAATCGGTGAACTTGCTAAGTTAACAGGGCTCACAAAGAGAACCATTGATTATTATACAAATATTGGTTTGTTAGAAGCAGAACGTTCTACTTCTAATTATCGTTTCTATGATCGCTCATGTATTGAGAAAATCGAATACATTGAAAAATGTAAAAAGAGAAATCAGTCTTTAGAGGAGATAAAAAAATCTCTTCAAGAGAAAGAAGCAGAGGAAATCGATATATTAGAACTGAGATTGAAAATGAAAGGTTTAGAAAAAGAACTAAATCAAGTGTTAGATCAAAAAGGTGATAAAGATGCTCAAGACTTGTTAAAAAAAGGGTTATCTAAAGAAAGTTTTTCTTTAATTCAATCACTCTTGTTATTGCTACATTAAAAGATAGAGGGGATACATTTAAATGCTTTTCCATCCTATGGATATTTTTATTTTTATTGCATTAGGCATCTCGATTTGGGCTCAATTTAGAGTAAAAGGTAATTTTAATAAATGGGCTGAAGTATCGACTAAAACAAGAATGTCAGGTGCAGAAGTGGCACGTAAAATTTTAGATGATAATGGATTACAGGCTGTTTCGATAGAAGTTGTGCCTGGAAAGCTATCTGATCATTATGATCCAATGAATCGAGTAATCAGATTATCAGAAGAAGTATATTATGGATGTTCTATTGCATCTGTTTCTGTAGCTTCTCACGAAGTAGGGCACGCTATTCAACATCAACAGTCATACAAGGCTCTTGTAGTAAGACATAAGATTTTTCCGCTAGCTAACTTAGCTTCAGGTATCGCTCCATTTATGTTTTTAGGAGGAATGCTTTTACAGCAGCTTTCGTTAATTGGAGTAGGAATTTTATTCTTCTCTGCTGCAGTAGCATTTCAATTGATTACATTGCCTGTCGAATTTGATGCGAGTAAAAGAGCGAGAAACTTAATGTTAAGTCAAGGTATTCTTTACAGTGATGAAGAACGTGGAGTAAAGAAAGTATTGAATGCAGCAGCTCTTACATATGTTGCTGCAACATTAATGGCTGTGTTTGAATTGGTTAAATTTGTAATGATTTTTTTCCAAGGTCAAGAAGAAGAATAACAATTATTTAGGAGGTGTAAACCTTACATTCGTAAGGTTTTAATTTGGATAATATTACTGTTAATTTTATACTTGTTGCTATTTTAATTGGACTTACAGCATTCTTCGTAGCAACAGAATTCGCAATTGTTAAAGTCAGGACATCGAGAATTGATCAGCTTGTTGCTGAAGGGAAAAGGGGAGCTATTGCAGCTAAGAAAGTTACGACTCACCTTGATGAATACCTTTCAGCCTGTCAGCTAGGAATTACTGTTACGGCAATGGGGCTAGGTTGGTTAGGAGAACCAACTATTGAACGTGTATTGCATCCTTTATTTGAAGCATTACATCTTAATGAAGCTACAACCACAATTCTATCTTTTGGTATTGCTTTTGCTCTTATGACCTATCTCCACGTTGTTATTGGAGAACTAGCACCTAAGACAGTCGCAATTCAAAAAGCCGAGTTGATTACGTTAACTCTTGCAAAACCAATTATCTTGTTCTACCGCATCATGTTCCCATTTATTTGGTTACTAAATGGATCAGCACGAGTGATTGTTGGATTGTTTGGTTTAAAACCAGCTTCTGAACATGAAATGGCTCACTCTGAAGAAGAACTGCGCTTATTGCTTTCAGAAAGCTATAAAAGTGGCGAAATTAATAAAAATGAATTGAAATATGTAAATAATATTTTTGAATTTGATGAGAGAATTGCTAAAGAAATTATGGTTCCTAGAACAGAGATGGTTACATTATCGATTAATGATTCTCTCAATGAGACAATTGAGACTTTAAAAGTAGAAAAATTCACTCGTTATCCGATTGTAGATGGAGATAAAGACAATATTGTAGGGGTTATTAACATTAAAGAAGTATTAACGTCTACACTATGGGAAGATAATGAAAAAACAAATCTTAGCGACTTCATTAATCCCGTTATTCAAGTTATTGAGACAATTCCTATTCATGAATTAATGATTAAGATGCAGAAAGAACGTATGCATATGGCTATCCTTATTGATGAATATGGCGGGACTTCGGGGTTAGTAACAATTGAAGATATTGTCGAAGAAATCGTTGGGGAAATTAGAGATGAATTTGATGAAGAAGAAATACCTGAAGTACGAAAAATAGCAGATGATCACTATATCTTGAATTCTAAGGTTCTAATTAGTGATGTCAACAATTTACTGAATCTAAACTTAGAATACGACGAAGTTGATACAATTGGAGGATGGTTCCTTACACAAAACTTTGAAGCTGAAAAGGGTACCGAAATTCAATTCGAAGGATATACGTTTAAAATCCGAGAGGTTGAAGGTCACCATATCTCTTTTGTAGATGTATTTAAAAGCTAAATAGAAAGAAAGAGAGAACTATGACAAGATAGTTCTCTTTTTTTAAGCTTTCTCACTTATATTTTCTTCAAGGGAATGATTCAGTTTTCTCGCAAGAGCTGTAAAAAAGCGATCACCACTTTCTTTTTGCAATGGATGTTAAAAAAACGTAGTAATCAATTTTGTTTGTATAGCGGAACAGTTTGCTTAATGAATAAAAAAAGGCAATGGAGGAGCCAAGTGCAAAGCTTATTTTAAAAAGTATATTTTCTTGTATAACCAGCAATAAAGGGTAAGTTTCTTATGTATATATCTTTAAATGAAATATCTTGAATTAAAAATAATTGACTTAAAGATATCGAGAGCATATAATGAACACATAATGATGCTAATAAATCACATGGCTCACTAAAATAGATATCTATAATAACGGCTTATACTGTGTATAAGTAGCCATTATCACGGTCATTATATAAAAGGATTGAATGAAAAAGGAGCGAAAAATTATGGCAAAAGTATTGTATATTACGGCACATCCACATGATGAAAAAACATCTTACAGCATGGCGGCAGGTCAAGCATTTGTGACGGCTTATAAAGAGCAAAACCCAAGTGATGAAATTGTTCATATTGATTTGTATAAAGAAAACATTCCACACATTGATGCTGATATTTTCAGCGGATGGGGCAAACTTCAATCAGGAAGTGAATTTGATCAACTTTCTAAAGAAGAGCAAAGTAAAGTAGCTCGTCTTGCAGAACTAAACGAACAGTTCATTTCAGCTGATAAATATGTATTTGTTACACCACTATGGAACTTCTCGTTCCCACCAGTGATGAAAGCATACTTAGATTCTGTAGCAGTTGCAGGGAAATCATTCAAATATACAGAACAAGGTCCTGTTGGATTGCTAACAGACAAAAAAGCCCTTCATATCCAAGCACGTGGCGGCTACTATTCAGAAGGTCCTGCAGCAGACTTAGAAATGGGTCATCGTTATATTGGCATTATGATGAACTTCTTCGGCGTTCCATCATTTGACGGTTTATTCATTGAAGGACATAATGCAGAACCAAATAAAGCAGAACAAATTAAAGAAGACGGTATTGCACGTGCAAAAGAACTAGCAAAAAGCTTCTAATAGCAAAAATAGCGGAGATGATTCTCCGCTATTTTTTATGTGGAAATATTTACTTTACACTAAAAATAATTAGAAAAAACAAATCATTAAAAAAATTCTGTAGTCTGAGCTTCTTTTTCGTTATAATAGAAACAATATTTTAAAAAAGGGGATGCACTCAATTGACAACAACAGTTAAAGGACCATTTAAAGCAGATCATGTTGGAAGTTTCTTACGTCCGAAACGATTGAAAGAAGCTCGTTTACAGAAACAAAATGGTGAAATTACAGTAGCACAACTGAGAGCTATCGAGGATGAGGAAATTACACGTCTTGTTCAAAAACAAAAAGAAGTTGGGTTACAGGCGGTAACAGACGGGGAATTTAGACGTGCATGGTGGCACTTTGACTTCTTATCTGAGCTTGTAGGTGTTGAACTTTATGAGACAGAGCAAGGTATTCAATTCAATGGAATTCAAACAAAAGCCCATGGAATTAAAGTTATTGATAAAGTAGATTTTGATGGACATCCAATGATTGAGGATTACAAGTTCTTACATAACCTTGCTGGTGATCATGTTGCGAAGTTTACAATTCCAAGTCCAAATATGCTTTTTTTTAGAGGAAATATTTCAGAAGAAGTATATAGTGATCAAAATGCCTTTTTTGATGATGTAATCAAAGCATATCAAAAAGCAATTCAAGCTTTTTATGATGCAGGATGCCGCTATTTACAGCTGGATGATACAGCATGGGCTGTTTTCTTCTCTGAACAAGGGCAAGAACAAATCACACAGCGTGGCTATGAACCAAAAGAGCTTGCTAAACTGTTTACAAGAGCTATTAATGAGTCAATTGAGAATAAACCGGAAGACATGGTTATTACAATGCATATTTGCCGTGGGAACTTTAGATCAACATATGTAGCAAGCGGAGGATATGATAATGCCTCAGAATACATCTTCGGAAAATTGAAGGTTGATGGACTCTTCCTTGAATTTGATGATGCACGTTCAGGAGGGTTTGAACCATTAAAACACGTAAAACGTGATGATTTACAACTTGTTTTAGGACTAATCACTTCTAAATTTGGTGAGCTTGAGGATCCTGGAAAAGTGAAGGGACGTTTGCAAGAAGCAGCACAGTACGTGGGTTTTAATCAAATTTGCTTAAGTCCTCAGTGTGGATTTGCTTCAACAGAAGAGGGAAATATTTTGACAGAAGAGCAGCAATGGGATAAAATTCGTCACGTAATTAACATTGCGAATGACGTTTTCAAATAAGAAACATCTTTTGCACCACCTTTTACTTTGTAGAAGGTGGTTTTCCCATAAAATAGATAAACGAAAGAGGAGGGAGATAAAAAATGTACCTAACAGTAGAAGAAGCAGCTGAATTTTTAGAAATTCCTGCTTCACAAGTTGAAAATCTCATCCATCATAAACAGATTCGGGCGATTCATGATGGCGAGCAGTTTCTCATTAATAAAGAGCAGTTTAACACACACTTAGAGCAGCTTGAGAAATATAAGAGGCTTGTTGAAGATCTTATGAATGAGCCATTACCTGAAGACATTGATGTGAAAGACGAAGACTAATTTAAAAAACCCTTTCGTATAATAATGCGGAAGGGTTTTCTGCTAGCGAACGATAAAGGGTAGACAATTTGAATCCTTAACCCTAAAATAGGATTCGACATAAAATAGCTTCTTTTGTATCTTTTCTTATCGTTAAAATGACAAAGAAATGAAACCTGCTTTTCATAAAACTCTGTTACAATGAAAGGAAAGATACCGTAACACAGGGTATTATAAAGCTATAAATCTCATTTTTTTATATATTTTGGAGGATAGACGAATATGACACTAGAAGATCGCTTGATCCAAAAGACATATTACAAACATTTTATAAATGACAATGAAAATCGCCATCCCATAGAAGTCCTTGGCGAAGCAGCAGTTGCAGAACAGGAGAAGGAATCCTACGATTTATCGGATATTCGCTTTGCTCAAGGAGAAGTTTATTATCATAGTCAAGATTTCGAAACGGCTATTTTTAAATGGGAGAACATTAATAGTGAACTCGAACCATGGGCGAAAAAGAATATTGGAGACACCTACTACAAGACAGGCAGACTATCAGATGCTGAGGAAATTTATCTTTCTTTGAAAGTAGATGATCCTATTTTAACAGCTGAAGTTTCCTTACAGCTTTTTTCTCTTTATATTGATCAGGATAATATTGAAAGAGCATATGAAGTGATTAAAGAAGCTGTTAAAGTGAACCCAGCTTACCCAGGAATAACAGAACTAGCACGTAAGTTTTATGAACGTCAAGAAGATTGGGAAAGTGCAACAGAGCTTGCGGTTAGTGAGTCTATTCGAACTGAAGATCTTTTTTGGTTTGCAACGGTTATTAAATATGCTAAAAATCAATATACAACAATCTTCTCACCTGATTATTTCTACCAAGTGCTTATCACATTTTATAAAACAGATCAGATGCACTTTAAAAAGCTTGTTTCTGCATTATGGGAAAGCTATAAAAACGAAGAGGCTTATCTAGAATGGATCAAAACAATCAATGACATTTTCCTTAATGTTGATATTGGTCTTTATGAGTATTGGCAAGAAATTTCATCTCTATATGAAGAATCTTATTTATATTTAATTAGTGGATTATACGATTTACAAGTTCTTCATGATTTCATTCCAACAACATTGGAAAATTGGTTGAAAGTAACAAGAGATGCTAAATCATTGTTCCCGGCTGCAGCCATTTGGACATGGAATGAGCAGTTCCCATCGACTATTATGGAGGAATCTGTTCAAAAAGCAGAAAGTACTTTATTTAACTCAGATAGCGATATTGATGGACTATCGTATAGCCTCAACATCGTGGAGTCGATGATGTCATGGGCAGAACAGCGCAATATTGAACTAGATCCGTCAGTTGCGAGTCTTTTAAATAAGAACGTTCATCATCTTCTTATGATTGACCCAGAAAATGATGAAGAAACAACTGTTAAAACACTTCATACTTTCTCAAGAGAAGAAGAGGAAAGAACATGGATGGTTGTTGATGGCTCTAGTGCTTACCGGGAAAAGAAATTAAGACAATCTCTTGATAAATGGGCACCACTAGGAGATTCATTGCTTTTTATTGTTCATCCAACATACACGTTTAATGAAGACGAACGTGAAGAATTAAGAAAGCTTGAGCAGTCCATGCCTGTTCATTTCCTTATTAAAGGAATGGACGCACATGGCGATATTGAAAGCCGATTACGTATGGATTTCCAAGATGCTTTAATTAGTGTAGGTGGAGACGAGAACTTAACATCATTTATTCAAGCGAATTTCTTTGAAATTATTGATGGAACTGAGAAGCGTCGCATTCATAAGCTGCTCTCTTTCATGCGAATCACGCTCCATGACCTTGGAAAAAGACGTGTTGAAGAAGAGCTTTATTTACAAGATCTTATCAATACAGAAGAACAAAAGATTGAAAAGCTTGGAAGTGATATCGAATTTTTACGTGAGCTAGAGAAGAAAAAATCTCGATATGTTACAGAGACATATGCCAAGTTAAAAGATGAAATCAAAGACAACTTTGAAAATAGTCTGCCAAATTTACTTCGAGAATGTACAGAGATTATTACAGAGGATAGTGATTTTGCCAATATCCATAAAGAAGTAAATGATAAAATGAATAAAGTAATTGAAGTTCAATGGACAAAAGTATTAACAGATCTTCAGCATGCTCTTCAACAATGGCTTTCTCTTTCACGTGAAGAGCTTGTCCAAAGTCAAGAAAGCTTCGACGATCTTGCCGTAGAATTTAATAATCGTTTTACCAGAGAAAAAGTAGAGCTTAAAGGAGACTTTAAGATTTTAGATGACTGGCGTCGTGATATTAGACGATTAACGGTAAGAATGCCAATTGAAGAACAAAACATTTTCCTTCAATCTAAATTTGCGCAGCTTATGTTCCAGCGCGCTGGGAAATTGATTGGTGCTTTAGCTTCTCAGAAAACAATGTACAATCAATATAAGAAAAATGTTGATAGTCAAGATTATGAAGAAGCAGCTCAAATGGTCACAAATCGTCTTTTTGCACAATTTAATTCTCTTGAGAATTCACTTAAGCTTGACGTAGAAACATTCTTCTCACAGCCATTTGAAGAGCTTACAATGCTTAAAGATGGAACAGAGGTAGCGCTTGAGAACAATCGTTTAACGCTAAAGGATATGAAAGAAAATCCAGGAGAATATTATAATCCAATTAAATTGTTCGAAATTCGTGTTCGTCAATATGAAGTCATGATTGAAGCGAAAGAAGAAGTAGATTATAGAGAGATTTTAGTAGAAGATAATTAAGAAAAGAGGCACCGCGAGTGAGCGGTGCCTCTTTTCTTAAAAATAATCCAAACTGTTACATTAATGAGTGAGAGCGTGCAACAATCAAGAGTATAGAAGGAGTCATTAGGGATAAAAACGAATATGTGTAAACTAGAGAAACGGAATTCTTTCTTTATATTGGGCAATTAAATGCTTATTATGGTTATCTGCTCCTTCCATATTTCCACTTTGAAAAATAGGTGGGGTTAGTCCAGCTTGAAGCATTTTCTCAATTACTTCAGAAAATAAAGTATTAAGGATAATAGCGCCAATAATAGTAGATCCTGAACCAAATTTAATATTGTTTTTATTTAGAAGTACATCCCCTTTTGGAATATGGTTATCTAAAACAACATCCACAACGTCATGTAGATAATGTCCACTTTCATGACGAGAAGGACGGCTTTTGGCATAAATGGGGGAAGTTAGCCCAATAACATATGCCCCTTTTTCTTTTGCTAGAAGTGCTACATCAATAGGAACTGGATTAACACCAGAGGTTGAGACAACGATACATATATCTCCTGAACGGATATCTTGTTCTTTCATAAATGTATGAGCATACTGATTTTGTCTTTCTAACTGTGAAGAACGAGATGCACCTTTGTGAAGCATTAATTCCTCTATAAAAATAGGATGAATGGGAGCTAAACCACCAGACCGATAAAATAGTTCTTCTGTTAACATATGTGAATGCCCACAGCCAAATAAATGAATAATACCTTGCGAATTAATACTATTTACGATTTGGGTTGCTGCTTCCTGTATAATCGTTTTTTCTTGCTTTTCTACTTTATAAAGTAGAGCTTTTATTTCCTCTATATATTGATTGCTCATAGCTAACTCCTTATATTTATTATCTAGTCATTGTAAAAGTGAATTTATAACGGTCAGCTCGATATGATGACTTTACAATTTCAAGAGGAGTACCATCTTCTAGATACGTATTTCGTTGAATAAATAAAATAGGTGCAAACTTTGAAACACCTAAATGTTCAATTTCAAGATCAGAAGATATGGAAGACTCTAAAGTTTGGGTCGCATATCCGATTTTAAGATGGATATGTTGTTCAATATATTGATAAAGAGATTCATTAACAATGCTTTCAGTTAAACCTTTAACCAAATTTGCTGACATATAGACTGTTTCTAAAGCCATTGGAATATCGTCAGCTAAGCGAATTCGTTTAATCTCATAGACAGGTGAATATTTAGCAATCTTAAGCTGTTCCGCAATCTTATCCGTACATGGAACGATAGTGAATGTCAATAATTTACTACTAGGAGTCATTCCTCGTGCTTTCATGTCTTCTGTAAAGCTAGTTAAACCAACGAGCTGCTGTTCTAATTTCTTTCCTAACACAAAGGTACCGCGACCCTTTTGACGATATAAGTAGCCTTCGTTAACTAAATTATTAATAGCTTGACGTACAGTCATTCGGCTAATTTGGAAACGTTCAGCAAACTCACGTTCAGAAGGAAGAGCATCATTTTGCTGTAACTCACCATTTTCTATTTGTTTTTTTATTTGTTCTTCGATTTGGTAATAAATCGGAAGAGGTGAGTTTTTATCAATCACTAGATTTCTCTCCTTTATTCTCTTAAAATAAGTAGTGAAATCCTACTTGTCCTAAGTTCAATTTTAATTTGAAATATTTTGTAGATGTAATACACCTGACAAAGCTTGTTGATCTGCAATTATTGTAACACAATTATGCTTTTTCAAAATAGATGCTGGAAAATCTTCAGTGATGTCCCCTTGAAGTAATTTATTCATTGCTTCAGCTTTCTTTTCTCCCGAAATAAGTAATAAGATTTCTTTACTTTTCATGATTGTTTCAATTCCCATAGTAATGGCATGTGTCGGTACATCCTCAATTGAATCAAAATAACGAGCGTTTGCTTGGCGTGTTGATTCCTCTAGCGTAACAACATGAGTAGGTGCATTAAATGATGTACCAGGCTCATTAAATCCGATGTGTCCATTTTCGCCGATGCCAAGAATTTGCAAATCAATGCCACCGTGATCTGCGATTAATTGATCATAACGTTTGCATTCTTTCTCAATATTAGGAGCTAGACCATTAGGTAAATAAGTATGCTCGATATCAATATGTTTAAACAATGAATCGACCATGTAGTAGTGATAGCTATTTGGATCTTCTTTTTCTAATCCGATATATTCATCTAAATTAAAAGAAGTTACATCTTTGTAAGAAGTACCATTTTCCTGATGATCTTCAATTAATGTTTGATATAAACCCGTTGGTGTTCCTCCAGTTGCAAGACCCAGGTTTACATTCTTTTTTTCTTGAACTTTCTTTATTAAAATCTCTGCTGCTTTGCTGCTCATTTCCTCATAGTTTTTTACTTGAATAATCTTCATTTTGTATGCTCCTTTTTATAAGCTAATGTTCCTCGGCAAAATGTCATTTCTACGTCTAAGTTTTCATTTAATATAACGATATCAGCATCTTTTCCAACAGCTATACTTCCTTTTCGATCGAAAATATTAAGTTGTTTGGCTGGATTGACAGATGTCATTTTCACAATGTCTTCTAGTGAACAATTTGTGTAGTTTATTGTATTTTTAATCGCATCATTCATCTTTAAAATACTTCCAGCAAGCGTTCCATTTGCAAGGGTCGCAGTTGTATCATCAACGTTAACTGGTTGCCCGCCTAAGTCGTACGTTCCATTTTTAAGCCATTTGGCACGAAGAGAGTCGGTGATTAAAATCATCCGATCACTTGTAATTTGATCGTAAGCAAGTTTTACCATCTCAGGTCGACAATGAATGCCATCTGTAATTAATTCAACAAACAGTTCTTTACGCAAGTAAGCAGCCCCTAGAACCCCTGGCTCCCGATGATGCAGTCCACGCATTCCGTTATATAAATGTGTTACATGCGAGAGACCTGTTTGAATAGCTTCATCAATTTGATCATATGTTGCATCTGAGTGACCAATAGAAGCAACGACGTTCTGACTTTTTAAATAAGAGACCAGTTCTAATCCACCCGGTTGTTCAGGAGCAAGTGTCACTAATTTAATATGGCCCTCTGCATTTTCCTGCCATTGTTTGAATAAAGACAAGTCAGGATCTTTAATATGAGTAGGTGGCTGAGCACCTGCTCGTTTTGGAGAAATAAAAGGACCTTCTAAATGAATACCCACTATTTCAGCCTGTTCGTTAACAGTTTGATTATTAATAAAATTTCCTACGTTTGTTAGAGCTTGTTCAATAGCTTCATTTGACTGGGTCATTGTTGTAGCCAAGAAGCTTGTTGTTCCTTCCTTTGGAAGAGTCGCAGCCATTGTTTTTAATGATTCTGGGGTCGCATCCATTGCATCAGCATTTGCTGCTCCATGAATATGAATATCAATAGCTCCAGGTACTAGTTTATAAGATGACGAACATTTAATGACTTGATCATTCTGTTCTGTTTTATACTCTGAGACTGATCCGATATCTTTAATTTTTCCATTTGAAATACGAATATATCCATTTTGAATTTTCCCAAAGTCACTATAAATAATTAAATTGGAAATAACGATATTTTGATTTTCTATCATACATAATCTCCTTTATAGAAGTAAAAAGTAATAATTAGTGAGGTAGGTAACACGTTCATTATGTTTTACCATTTGTATCTAGTATATACCATCTATATATAGTTGTCTATACCACTATAAGCTACGACAGAAAAATTCCACTACTTAATATCCAAATAACCCCATTAATATAAGATTTAACATTTTATTTGGTATAGACAACTATATGTTGGATGTGGTAGTATGAGGCAAAGAAAACGCTTTAAAAGGAGATAAAAACATGTTGAATTTTCTACAACGGATTGGTAAATCACTCATGTTACCAATTGCAGTATTACCAGCTGCTTCTTTGTTACTTCGTTTAGGACAAGAAGATTTACTAGATATTCCATTTATGGCTCAAGCCGGGGATGCTATTTTTGCAAACTTGGCATTGTTGTTTGCCCTTGGTATTGCTGTTGGGTTATCGAAAGATGGTAGTGGAGCAGCAGCACTTGCTGGGGTTGTTGGCTACTTTGTATTAACAAAGGGAACAGCTGCTATTGATAAAGACATAGATATGGCAGTTTTAGGTGGTATTATTTCAGGGATTACAGCTGGTTTGTTATATAATCGTTTTTCAGATATTAAACTTCCAGAATGGCTTGGTTTTTTTGCAGGAAAGCGTTTTGTCCCCATTATTACGTCAGTAGTGATGTTAGTTCTTGCAGGTATTTTTGGAGTAGTATGGCCTCCAATTCAAGAGTTAATTAATAATGTTGGGAATTGGATTACAGGAGCTGGAGCAGTAGGGGCTGGAGTATACGGACTTCTAAATCGTTTATTAATTCCAGTTGGACTGCATCATGTATTAAATAGTTTAGTTTGGTTTGTATTTGGAGAGTACAATGGAGCAACTGGTGATATTAATCGCTTCTTCGCAGGGGATCCAACAGCAGGACCATTTATGACAGGTTTCTTCCCAGTTATGATGTTCGGATTACCAGCAGCGGCTCTTGCAATGATTGCAGCTGCAAAAAAAGAAAAAAGAAAAGCTGTAACAGGTATGCTAGCTGGATTAGCTCTTACTTCATTTTTAACAGGTATCACAGAACCAATCGAATTTTTATTTATGTTCATAGCACCACTCTTATATGTCATCCACGCTATCCTAACAGGAATTTCAATGGCAGTTGCTGTAATGTTAGGTATTCATCACGGCTTTGGTTTTTCAGCAGGGGCAATTGATTACTTTTTGAACTTTGGTATCGCTCAAAAGCCGTTATTGTTAGCGGGAATCGGCATTATTTATGCCATTATTTACTTTGTTATATTCTATACTTTAATCAAAGCGTTAAATATCCAAACACCAGGTCGTGAAGAAGATGAAGAAATAGAGGAAACGGTAGATTCTGATTCAACAACAGGCGATAAATATGTAGATATGGCATCTTATTTTATTAAAGATTTAGGTGGAAAAGAAAACTTAACGACTATTGATAACTGTGCAACACGTCTACGTTTACAAGTTGCAGACACATCCAAAATTAATGAGTCTAATCTAAAGCGCCACGGAGCTCGAGGTTTAATGAAATTAGGAAAAACAAATGTACAAGTTATCGTAGGTACAGATGTTGAATTTGTTGCTGATGCAATGAAACAATTAGTGAAATCTGGAGCAGCAACGATCAATATCTCTAAAGAAAATGAACAGGAACGTTCTGAAGTAGAAACAGTTGACACAGCTCAGCTTGAGTTTGTTCTTCCATTTGAAGGAACTGTAAAACCTCTTAGTGAAGTAGAAGATGAAGTATTCTCTTCTAAAATGATGGGAGATGGATTTGCTATTGAACCAGTTAGTAATACACTAGTTTCTCCAATTGAAGGAGAGGTAATGAGCATCTTCCCAACGAAGCATGCTATTGGTTTAAAAGCGAACAATGGATTAGAAATACTTATTCATGTTGGTATAGATACAGTAAAGTTAAATGGGGAAGGATTTAAAGCGCTTGTTCAGGAAGGGCAGCATATAACGAAAGAAACACCGCTGTTAGAAATTGATTTAGAGTATGTAAAAAAGCATGCCCCTTCTATTACAACGCCAATTATCTTCACAAACTTATCAGAAGGTAAAGAAATAAAACTTAATAAGTCTGGTTATCAGAAGCAAGGTACTCCTGAAGTTATTAAGTTCTAAACTATTAACTTAATATTAAAGAAAAGAGGCATAAACCTTTACAAGAAAATAAGGGTTTATGTCTTTTTTTCATTTTTATAAGGATAATCAGACTAGATAGAGTATATGCTGGTATTATAATAATTGACTTTTCTTCCCAAAATGTTTTACAATTATCTCGAATTAAAGATAATTTACTTTGAGCTATAAGTTTATATTAAAGGAAATAGATCACTTTAACTAAAGAGGAGTGAAAGAAGATGAACTTAACAGGGTTACATCATGTTTCAATTTTAACAGGAAAAGCAGAAAAAAATTATCTTTTTTATACGAAGATTCTTGGAATGCGTCTTATTAAAAAGACGGTCAATCAAGATAATACAGAGTCTTATCATTTATTCTATGGAGATGCTAAGGGAAACCCTGGAACTGAATTAACGTTCTTTGATATTCCTCATCTTGGTAGAACACATAAAGGAGCGAGTAGTATTTCTTCAACGTCTCTAAGAGTGCCGAGTACTGACTCACTCCATTATTGGGCTAAGCGTTTTGAAAAATTAGGTGTTCATTATGAGGGAATTAAAAAAAGAGCTGGGCGTGATACATTAGCTTTTGAAGATTTTGAAGGAACAAAGCTTATTCTTGTTGCAGATAACAATGAAAAAGGGGTAGCTCCAGGAGAAGCATGGGATGGAAGTGATGTTCCGAAAGAGCATGGTATTCTTGGTCTTGGAGCTGTTACGCTCACTGTTGCAGATGCAAAACCAACAGTGCGAGTATTAAAAGAGTTATTAGGTTTTTATTATGTAGGTTCTTACCCATCCCTTGATGGGGATTATCCAGATGTTGAAGTATATGCAACAGGAGAAGGGGGAGTAGGAGCTGAAGTACATGTTGCCACAAGATCTGATTTACCAAGGGAGCGTTTAGGAAGAGGTGGCGTTCATCATGTAGCATTTCGGGTTCCAAATGAAGAGGAATATAACGAGTGGGCAAAACGCATTAATCAAGCTGGTTTTGTGAACTCTGGAAAAGTAGATCGATTTTACTTTAGAGCTCTTTATTTTAGAGAACCAAATAATATATTATTTGAACTATCTACAGATACGCCAGGATTTGCTCAAGATGAATCAGTAGAAACGTTAGGTGAACGACTTTCATTACCACCGTTTTTAGAACCGAAAAGAGAGGAGATTGAATTACGTCTTCGTCCATTAGAATTTGAGGAAAGTAAATAAAGACCTGCTCTTTTCACGTAGGAAAGGTTTCAATGGAATAAATAGAAAAAAGAGGCGATAATTCGCCTCTTTTTTAGTTTGCCTTTGCAAGTCCAAGGAATACGGCGCCAATAATAATTAACGCACTCCCAATCACAATTCCAATCATTTGACGCTTAGTTTTCTTTTCTCCCAGAATTAAGATTCCACCGAATGTAGAAATGATAATTCCCATTTGTGAAAGAGAAAAACTCGTCGCAACGCCAACTTTTGGTTGTGAGAGGAATAAAAATAAGTTCCCAACAGCCCAAACAACACCAGGAATGATGTTCTTTAAGGCATATTTATTAAATGGTTTATGTTTATATGTAAGCAGCACGCCACCAATTACCATCCCTATAGCTTGAGGGAATAGTGCAGACCAACCGTCAACTCCAGTTAACTGAGCAATTACAACATATACTAAATAACCAATCGTTGAAACTATTAAAATTCCAATTCCTTTTTTTAGTTCTCCAGGCTTCTCTTCTACTGTATTGTCTTTTAATGAAGTTAATACAATTCCGACAATAATACATACAAGAGCAAGACAACCGAATAAGATGCTTACAGCAGTTGACCATTCTCCAAAAACAATCATACCAAATAGTGCAGTTGAAACTAACTGCATTCCTGTTGAAATTGGCATTGTTTTCGATACGCCCATATGTTCAATACTTTTAAGTTGGTTTCTTTGACCAAGTGTCCAGAAAAGACCTGAAATGACTCCGATTACAAAAATCTTTGTATCGATTTCTGGTTGGACAAACAGAAAAATAACCGCAGAAAAAATTAACGCTCCTAGTGTAGTACCAAGTGTTTGGCTATAAGGACCACCACCTAGTTTGACGTTAAATAGAACTAAGCTCCCCCAACACAAAGCAGGGATAAGAGCTAACAGGATGTCCATCTTGATGAAAGCTCCTCTCTTTATTTAGTTTTGCTTAGGCTTTCATAGTTGTATAAAGTAACCTAAAAAATTCACATAACAATGATAATAACACGAGTAAATAAGCTTGTCCATCTTTCTGAAACGTGCATTTTTCCCTTGGCACGCCTAGATTTATGGCAGATATGAGATGTTAACGCTACCATCATTTTTCAAATAAAAGTTTAAGAAGAAAAGTATTCTTAAGTTTTGTCATTTCTCTCATGCCAAACTTTTAAGATGTCTTTGTATAAAGTAATAGGAAAGATTGCTAATTAATCCTCTTATTTTATAATGTATTATCTTTAATAAATTGAGAAAAAGTTACGCTTACAATTAATATTGTATTAAGTGCATAGGGGAGGAAGTGGGGAGACTTCTGTAAAGTTTAACACGTATTCTAATGCCAGAAACTAAGGAGAGTGCTTGATAAAGGAAAGGAGCTTTCTATCAATAAAAGACGAGTACAGGAAATTACTCTTTGATAATTTCCTGTACTCGTCCAACTTGTCCGTCTTCTAGTCTTACCTTAATTCCATGAGGATGAAAGCTAGAATTAGTTAAAATATCTTTTACAATACCTTCTGTTAACTTTCCAGTGCGCTGATCTTTTTTTAGTACAATTTTAACTGAAAGGCCTGGATAGATATTTGCTCGAGATTGCCTATTCATATGTGAAAAACCTCCACTTTTTACTTTTAAACAAACGTTTAATTAATAAATAACCATTTCAACAGTATAGCTTTCAAAGGAAAGGAAAAGCAAGCTTATATAAAAAGGAAAGCTCTAAAGAGAGAGTTTTCCTTTTTGTAAAAGATGTTCAAGATGGTCAATCCATTGATCTTGATTCATCCTTTTTAAAACAAGCGATGGTGGTTCATTTATATCTTCATTTTCGTTGTATACAACCCAAAGCCGCTTATGAATAGGCAGAATAAGATGAGCTTCTTGAATTTGTGAATATTCTTTTAGAGAAATTAACGATTCTGAAATGTTGGCAAAACGACGACCATAATCGTTAAAATCTGAGAGGAATATTTTTAACATTTCTTGATGGTGATGGATATGGAAAGATTCACAAAGAAAGGCTAGCTCATCCTCTGTCTTAGTCTCCTCAACAAGTCTATTAAAAAGTTCTTCTGTTAGGGGAATGTGAGCAGTTTCTATCTCACCCCACGCAAGTACTTTTAAAAAGGAAGTAATTGCAGGCTGAATTTCACTTTCTTTCAAAATAGAAAATTCGTGAACGACATCATGTTTTACTTCATGCTTCAAACTTTCGTCACCAGGCAGGCGGTGGAGCATCAAAACTTCCTCAGCTCCATTTGCTTCTTTATTACAACGAATCATTTTGGTTGATTGAACAAAAAGATCCATCATTTGTTTGAAGATAGGGTGAAGAGATTCCGCTAAGTTTTCTTCATTAATACTGAGCAGAAGTTCTTTTGAAAGCAAGCTATGTGATGCAGTTTCGAACACAACTTGTAAGTCGTTTTCAGATTTTTCCCCAAGTCCAGATTTTAGAACACCTGCTGCAACTTCATCATATCCGCATAAGACAAGGGAAAGGGCAAGTTCTTCTGTGCTTAGACTAATCTTTGGTTGTTGACTCATATTTAATACCTCACTTTATATCCGTTAATGGAGCAATCCTGAGACCCATTTAGAGCCTTGGCTGAAGAATTCTTTACCTTTGTCGACAGCCTTGGAGACTTGTTCTTTACCTTTATCAATTGCTGAACTTACACCTTCTTTAATGTTGCTGTATGTTTTATTAATGGTGTCTGAGTGCTTACGAATAAAGTTTTCTGCTTTGCCGGCAACAAAGTCTCCAACATATGTACCAACAACCCCACCGATGAAGGCCCCAGCAACAGCTCCAGGGGGACCCAAGAGTCCACCGACTGCTCCGCCAAGAACAGATCCACCATAAGCTGCAGCAGATTTAATAGCGACATTGGAAGCAGAGACCACTCCATCTGTTGCAGTAAATTTCCCTTGTTTAATTTTATCAATAGTTTTAACGCCTTCTTCAGCTACGTTTGACATAACACTAATAGGAAAGATTTTCTTAGCAATAGAGCCTGTTACTTTTTTCAATCCAACTCTTGTATGATTATCACCAATACCCATAAAGTGGTACTTCGTCCAACCGTTAAAAGTACGATATTTATCCATGCCTACTTTGTTTTTTAAGAACTTGATAGCAGAGTTTGTATGGTTCTTCTGCATAAATGCTGTAGTACGACGGGCGAAGTTCCGAAAAACAGAGGCTTTTCCTTTTCCTTGCATCCATTTTGCGGTACTTATACTAACAACATTTGTGCGAGCGTTCCGCATTGTAATATTAATAGATTTTGTTGCAAGAAGGGAGAGAGCAACAGCTCCATGAGTTGTAATAAGGATTTTATCTAAGTTACCTTTAATATCAAAATATTGACTTCCGAGAGAAGGAAGATTAAGGAGAGCGGCAAGAACACTATCTTGCGCTGCCATAGCGCTTGCTGTTTCACTTGCGATATTGTGTAAAGAATTAATGCCCGTATTAATGGAATTAAAAGAAACAGACAAAGAAACTCCTTTAATTCCTTGTAAACAGTTATTTACTCTTTGATCAACAGAAGAAATCTCATTTCCGATAGAAGAGACTTTTGAAGCGAGCTGTTTCACAATATCAGGGTTAATTTCAATTGTAGACATATTGCTTAGTCCTTTCTTTATAAGATCAGGCTTTTTCTTGCTTAAGTTTTTCTTTTGCTTGGGCGAGACGTACTTGCTCAGCAAGATTTTCTAGATAAGTGCTCTTATCATTTATTTCGTCAGTTTTATTGTCAATTGTCTTAAGGAGGGTTTGTGAGGTCTCATTAAATTCTTTTCTTGATGACGTTTTCCAGCTATGATCTTGATCCAAAAGAGTTTTGAGATCCTGTCGTAAATTTTGTAGTGAAGAAGCTTCTTTTTTTAATATGCTAGCAGCACTTTCTAATTCACTAGGATTCAAAGAAAGTAAATTCATGATTCATATCACCCCAAAAATCGTTCTTTTTATCTATAACAAAAAAATAGCATTAATTATAAAATTTAAATAGATATAATTTGTAAAAGAGAAGAAAAATAGTAAAAAATATCTATAAGAAAGTGATTAATTTATAAAATAATTAAGGGGAGGATAAGGAAATGGTATCAATATGCTACAGAAGAAAGATTGCTCTTTTAAAGTTGTTAGCAGCACTTTTGTTCGTTATTGCCGGCATATGGCTTATTTATATGATTCCTACTGCAGGGTTTATACGACAAATACTAACGGTTATTGCGATTATTTTAGCTTTTGGATTTTTTGGTCAATATTTATTTCTTTTTATCTATTTCTTATTTAAGCCGTCCACAGAAATACTTAAATATGATCGTGATAATATTTATTATAAAGATCAAGTAATTTCGTTCAAAGAAATTGAAAAAACAGTAAATGGATACATACCTCGAAAAACCTTACCAGGCGGTGTGCCGGGTTTCCGTTTTAAATTAAAAAATGGGGAATTATTTGAAGTCCCAACATATCATCTTTTTATGGTGGAAGAGTTTGCTGAGTATGATGAAAAGTTAGAGAAGCTGGTTTTAAAAAATAACTAGTCTTATATATTCAAAAGTAGGTAGTTGAAAAATCCTAAAAGATACGCTATATTATTAAATCGAATAGAATAATTAATCTGTGTGTATAACCTCAATAATATGGTTTGAGGGTCTCTACCAGGAACCGATAAATCCTGATTACAACAAATGTCACTTTCATTTTTGTAATCAGGATTTTTTTGTCTTGGCATCGAAATGAAAGAGGGCCCATAAAGGTGCGGGTAAAATTCTTGTTTTTATACAAGAGTGGAAGTGACGACAGAATAAGGAGGAATTCAAATGAATTTAAAAGTTTGGGTCCTTGCTGCTTCTACTATTTCAGTTGGATTAGTAGAACTTATCGTCGGTGGGATCTTACCAGTTATGGCAGATGATTTGAACATATCAGTTGGTACAGCAGGTCAGCTTATTACCATTTTTGCGCTTGTGTATGCTGTAGCGGGTCCGTTACTGTTATCAATCACAGCGCATATAGAACGAAAACGTTTGTATCTTATGGCTCTTTTTGTCTTTTTTATCGGAAATTTAATGACGTTTTTTAGTTCAGCCTTTTCATTTATTATCATCGCAAGGATTATTACAGCAGGGAGTACAGCGTTAATTGTTGTGCTATCTTTAACAATTGCGCCTAAAATTGTTGCCCCTACTCATAGAGCAAAAGCTGTAGGGGTTATTTATATGGGAATTAGTTCTTCTCTTGTTTTAGGTGTACCAATTGGCATTCTTGTGACAAATGCTTTTGGCTGGCGGACTGTTTTTCTAGGTATTGCGTTTCTTTCGATTTTGTCTCTTGTTTTAATTTCGGTTTTCTTAGAACGCATTCCAGTTGATAAAATAGTTCCGATTAGCAAACAAATCAAATCTCTTAAAAGCGGGAAGATTATTGGCGCCCATCTTGCTACACTGTTTATGTTAGCTGGTCACTATACAATTTATGCCTACTTTACTCCTTTTTTAGAAGAAGTTTTAAACTTAAATCAGCAGTGGATCAGTCTTTGTTATTTCCTATTTGGCATTGCTGCTGTGTTTGGTGGAGGGCTAGGAGGGACGCTCTCGGATAAAATTGGCGCTCCTAAAAGTATTTTAATTGTCATTGGTGCTTTTGCCCTTATGCTGTTTGTGCTTCCGTATACAACGTTTTCCTTTCCACTCTTTTTAATTGTGATGATGATATGGGGAGCATTAAGTTGGAGTCTTTCACCACCTCAGCAAAGTTACCTTATTCAAATTGATCCTGTTACATCTGATATTCAGCAAAGCTTTAATAACTCAGCATTGCAAGTTGGCATTTCACTAGGCTCTGCTGTTGGGGGAGCTGTGATGGAGAAAACTGATTCAGTAGCTCATACAGCAACGATCGGTGGATGTATTGTAGTGATAGCCATGATATGTGCCATATTTTCTTTAATAAAACCTGCTCAAATAAATAGAACAGAAGTGCAAAAATAAGAAAAACCAGCCCTTACAATACGGGGCTGGTTTTTTCTATATATAAGCTTTCGGGTGGGTGATTTTTAGACAATTGGAGTTGCTCAACGGCAAATTCTCTGTATAAATCATGAGAAGCCAGTAATTCATTATGTGTGCCTTGTCCCGTAATTTTGCCATTTTCCATAAATAAAATTTTATCGGCGTCTATTACTGTAGAGAGTCGATGTGCAATGACGAGCGTAGTCCGACCATTCATTAAGTTTTTTAATGCTTTTTGTACATAAATTTCTGATTTACTATCAAGGCTTGATGTTGCTTCATCAAGCATAAGAATTTGAGGATTTCTAAGTAAAGCCCTTGCAATTCCAATTCGCTGTCTTTGCCCACCAGATAGTTTAATACCGCGCTCTCCAACTTCTGTTTCATATCCGTTTGGAAACTGGAGAATAAATTGATGAGCATATGCTAACTTAGCAGCATGATGCAACTCTTCTTCTGAAATTTTACCTTGAAGACCATAGCAAATATTTTCTCGTATCGTTCCAGAAACTAGAGGGCTTTCTTGAGAAACATAGCCGATCTGACTTCTCCATGAAGACAAGGAGAATGAACAAATGGAAAGGTCACCAAGCCTTATTTCTCCGTGTGATGGTCTGTAATAACGTTCCAATAGAGAAAATAGCGTCGTTTTTCCGCCGCCGCTTGGGCCTACAATTGCTGTTATTTTCCCTCCATCTGCTGTGAAATTTAGTTGCTGTAAGACTAGTTTATTTTCTTCATAAGAGAATGTTAAGTCTTTAATAATAAGAGGCTTAGTAGCTTTATTTAGAATAGTACCTGATTGATGGTTTTCCTCTTTAGAATGTAGAGCATTAATGATTCTTTCTGTTGCTCCTTTTGCTTTTTGGAGCTGAGTGAAAAAGGTAGAGAATTGAGCCATTGGCATAATAATTTGGATAAGATACAGAATAAAGGCAACTAATTCTCCAGCTGATAGAGCTCCAGAAGAAACGCGCATTCCCCCGTATCCAATAATAACAACTAGGAGAGCCATCATAATTAATGAAATTAAAGGGGAGGTCAAGGCTTGTATTTTTCCTTCCTTGACACCAAGTTGAAAAAGGTTTTGAATCCCTTTTGTTCCATTTTGGTATTCAAGAGGCTCAGCATTTGATGATTTAACAAGACGAATTTCCGATAGAACTTGCGTAACTTTTGCAGAAAATTGAGCTGTTTCATCTTGTGTACCTCTAGAAACTTGAACCATTTTTTTTCCCAGTGGAAGAAGGATGCAAAGTGAAAGAGGAACGGTACAAAGCATTATCATTGTCATCTTCCAGTCTATGATAAGTAAAATAACAATTGATCCTGTAATAGAGATAACCCCTGTAGCAAAACTTGTCAAATGATTAGAAATCAAGTTTTTAACAATTGCTGTATCATTGATAATACGACTTGTCATTTCTCCTGTTTGGTGGTTGTCAAAGTAAGCGATAGGAAAGTGAAGAAACTTAGCCAATAATCGCTCTCTCATGTTTGCTACTACTTCTTGTCCTACATAATTAAGCAAGTAAATAGAGAAACCACCTGCTATAGCTTGAGCGAGAAAAGCAATAACCAAAATCATGACTGTATTTTGATTAAATGAATGTATAGAGAAATGATCCACAAGATTTTTTGTAAACAAAGGAATGAACAACCCTACAATTGTCATTATTGTACTCATAAAAATAGCACAGCTTAGCTTTGATTTAGAGGGATTCGTTTCTTTAATAAGATAAATAAATGAAGATAAGTCTCCATCAGTTTGTTTTTTCAACATTCTTTTATCTCCTATATATGTAATCGTTATATAAATGAAAGAGTAACTAGTGAAAAAGCGTTTCTCAGAAAGAGAAACGCCCTTTATGGAGCACGATATGTAGTGTTCCATTGCTCAAAAGATTAAACATTACCATTGCCGTTATTAACGCTACCATTACCGATGTTGATAAGTTGGCTTAAAAGATTGTTTAAAATATCAAGGTTCATATCATCACACCTCCTTATGTATAAATTTTGAATATAAACCAATATAAGGTTATATCCATTGCATCTATTACTATACACTCACTATACGCCTTTTTCTATAATAATTTGTATATTATGGAAAAACGAGTCTGTAGCCCTTGTTTTGCTTAAAAAAAATTATGGTAATTTAATCCAAAAGACTTAGGTTTAAAATTAAATTGAATGATAGACATTTAGGAAAGTAGTATATGATAGAGAGAAAGAATAGAAATCTATATTTAATCAATGGAGGAAAGTATGGATTATATTATTTCGTTTGATATTGGGACAACAGAAATTAAAGGAATTATGGTGAACAAATATGGAGAAATTCTGCTAGAAGGTTCAACACCTCTAAAAATGATATATGGGCAAAACGGAGAGAAAAAACAAAATCCTGAAAGCTGGTGGGAAGGCATTATAGAAATTGTTGCATGTTGGAAGAGAAAGGAAATCATCAATTTATATGATGTGAAAGCTATAACTTTAAGTGGACAAATGGAAAATGTTATTCCCATTTCATATAACAATAAGTGTGAACGTGCTATCTTATATTCAGATACGCGAGCAAAAGAAGAAGCGGAATATATTAATCATTCTTATAAGGATATAGGAGAAGTAATAGGGAATTATGTAAGATCCTCTACTCCTTTTGCAAAACTATTATGGCTTAAAAACAAGGATAGGGATGCATATCACAGTGCAAAATCATTTGTTTTTAGTGCAAAAGATTATATTATCTATAAACTCACAAGTAGTTTTGTAACAGATCCTATTACAGGAGCAACAACTGGAATGATGAATCTGAACAAAAGAATATGGGAAGAGGATATAATTGTCCCCATGGGAATTGATATTGAGAAATTGCCGGAGATTCTACAGCCAGAGGAAAAGGCAGGGCGGCTTTCAGCTAATGCTGCTGAAATAACAGGATTACAAGAGGGAATTCCTGTACTATGCGGCTCTGGTGATGCTGGAGCAAGTACAATTGGGGCAGGAGCTGTAGCAGAAGGACAAGGCTATTTGCATTTAGGAACAACAGGTTGGGTCGCAATTCCTGCTAAAAAATTTGTTTCTCATTCTTCAGCGTTTACATTAGCACATTTACCAAAACACCTTTTAATTGCTGTTATTCCACTTTTAAATGGTGGGAATATTTATGAATGGGGAGTTCAAACTTTTACAGATAGTGAGGACTATGAAGGATTTGAGAGAATGGTGAAGGAATCGCTAAGTAAAAAAAATGATGTATTGTTTCTTCCTTACCTTTATGGGGAACGAGATCGAAAAGAAGGGGGAGCATTTATTTCTATTACAGCGAAAACAACAAAGGAAGACTTTACTCGTGCTATTGTTGAGGGACTTTGTTATTCTATTAAACAAATTTGTGATGAACTTCTGTCTCCTAAGGAAGGAGATATTACGATTATTGGAGGAACTTCTAGAAGCACTGTGCTTTGTCAATGCTTAGCAGATGTACTTGGAAGACAAATTAATGTCCCGAAGAACAGCCACGTTTTGACATCTTATGGCGCTTTGGCTCCGGCTTTCATTGCCTTAGGATGGTCACAATCTTACAATCATTTTGTAAGAGACTATATTAATAAGAAGAAACACGTACATTTTAAACCTGATATGTCCAAAAGGGAGTATCATATAGAACAATATAAGCGATATATCAAATATGCAAAAAGAAAATAGAGGCTATTTTTGTCGATGAAAAATTGTCATTTAGAGCATTAAATTATTTGAATATTCTTTACGAGATGATAGAATGATAGAGGAAGTTATTTTTCCTTTTACAACCTCAAGAAATTTTTTTACAGCCAGCATTTAATAGAAATTCTTCTCACCATTTCAACATTTTCATTCACCAAGATTAAAACAAACTCACCTAAAATTCAAAATCTGAAAATTTGTTTTATTAAGAGTCTCAGCATGTTGCAAGTAGTGGCAACAGAATTGGAACAATGCTGTTGACATAAATAAAGATTAGAACAGGGGAGTGGGGAATAATGATGATCAACGGTACAGGAGTAAAACTAAGCGAGAAAGTAGAAAAATTTTTAGAAGGTACAAAAAAACTATATATTAATGGTAGTTTTATAGAATCAGCAAATGGAAAAACATTTGAGACCGTAAACCCCGCTACAGGTGAAATGCTTGCACGGGTTGCGGAAGCTGAAGAAGAAGATATTAATCGAGCAGTCGAAGCTGCACGGGATGCATTTGATAATGGTCCGTGGTCAAGGATGGGGACTGCTGAGAGAAGTCGTCTTATTTATAAGTTGGCAGATCTCATTGAAGAAAATAAACAAGAACTAGCAGAGCTAGAATCTCTTGATAACGGAAAGCCAATGCGTGAATTGATTGCAGCCGACCTGCCGCTTACCATTGAGCATTTCCGATATTATGCAGGTTGGTCGACCAAAATAATGGGGCAAACCATACCAAGTCAAGGAAACTTCTTTACTTATACAAGGCACGAACCACTAGGGGTAGTCGGTCAGATTATTCCATGGAATTTCCCGCTGTTAATGGCGGCTTGGAAACTTGGAGCAGCACTTGCTACAGGTTGTACAGTTGTGCTGAAACCTGCTGAGCAAACGCCGCTATCAGCTCTCTATTTAGCAGAATTAATTGAAGAAGCAGGTTTTCCAAAAGGAGTCGTCAATATTGTACCTGGGTACGGGGAAACAGCAGGGGCTCCGCTTGTGAACCATAAGAAAATAGATAAAATCGCCTTTACAGGGTCCACTTCTGTTGGTAAGGCAATTATGAGACAAGCTTCTGAAACTCTTAAGAAAGTTACACTAGAGCTTGGAGGAAAGTCACCAAATATAATCCTCCCTGATGCAGATCTTACAAAAGCGCTGCCTGGTGCTCTCAATGGCATCATGTTTAACCAAGGACAAGTCTGCTCAGCAGGTTCAAGGTTATATATTCAAAAGAAGCAGTATGACAATGTTGTTGCTGACTTAGCCTCAACTGCTAAAAATATTAAAGTTGGAATAGGCCTTGATCAAGAAACCGAGATGGGACCACTTGTTTCATCTGAGCAGCATAACACGGTAAAAAGGTATATTGAATCAGGGAAAAGCCAGGGGGCAGAGCTTGTAGCAGGAGGGAAAGTGCCGTTTGAAAAAGGGTACTTTATGGAACCAACAATATTTGCAAATGTTGACGATAGTATGACGATTGCTAAAGAAGAAATATTTGGACCTGTAGTGGCTGCCATGCCGTACGATACACTTGATGATTTAATTGATAAGGCAAATGATACTGAATACGGCCTTGCAGCAGGCGTATGGACACAGAATTTAAAAAGTGCCCATTACATTGCAAATCGCTTAAAAGCGGGAACAGTGTGGGTGAACTGCTATAATGCTTTTGATGCAGCAGTGCCGTTTGGAGGCTACAAGCAGTCTGGTATAGGTCGAGAAATGGGCTCATATGCTCTTGAAAACTATACAGAAGTTAAAGCTGTTTGGATTAATATGGATTAATGTGAATTAACAATTAATAGAGAAGGCTAATTGAGCGGATCCCTCAATTAGTCTTTTTTTTGTGCATATAAGACATTTAAATAAACGTTTGTTTGAAAAATATAGCAGAAAAACTTAGTGCTTTTCCCTCTTATTTTCCTCTAAATACAAAAGGGGAATTTCTCTCTATTATGACCCGATAACAGGATCATTTATTTACGAGTAAATATATTTTGACACTATTAATAAGTTCCAAAAACTGCTTTTTGTTTCTCTTTTTTTACATGAAATAAAAGATTTTTTAATAAAAAAAAGTAAAATAAATGGTTTAAAATGGATTTAATATTACGTTTTGTTACAAAAATTCTTCTTTTGATGGAATATGGCTTACCCCTCTCATAGCAATGGATGAAGAAAATGAACCTTTCTTTTTTCCTACTCAAATCCTCCTATTTCTTCGATTATTGACATTTTCTTTTAATTTTTTTGTAACATGATTGGGACAACTTTTGTGTTATAACTATATTTGCAAAAGAAAGGGGAGAAACGTATGCCATTTATAAAGCGTACGATGCTTATCGTCTTTACTGGAATGATGTGCTTTTCAGGCACAGCCATTACTCATGCGCAAACAAACGAAGATTCATTACAAGATGCAAAAAGTAAGCTAGAAGAGAGTAAAAAGCAAGTAGCTGAAAAAGAGCAAGAAAAGCAATCTGTAAATGGAGACATCGAGAGTATAAAGACTGAATTGGAATCTTTACATAATTCAATTTCCGAAAATGAAAAAGAATTGAAAGAGATTACAAGTGAGATTAAGAGCACAGAAGCCTTAATCGAGAAAAAGAAAGAAGAAATTATTAAACTTGAAGATAAAGTGCTAGCTAGAAAAGATATTATGGAGAAACGCCTTGTTGCTCTTCAGCAGAGTGATCAAGGGAACGTTGTTGTTAAGAGTGTGCTAGACTCTGAGAACATCGGAGATTTCTTCGGTCGCTACAATGCAGCAACTACGTTAGCAGAAGCAGATCAAGATATTTTACAAGCGCAAAAAGATGATCTTAAACAAATTGAAGAAGATAAAAAGACAATTGATAAACAAGAAAAAGTATTAAAAGAGAAACAAGAAAGTTTATCAGAGAGTCAAGCATCACTTCAAGAAGACTCAGCAAAGCGTGAGGAAATTTTAACAGATTTACAAGCTAAGTACGGTGACATTGTGAAAGATCTTGATTTATCACAAAAAGAGCAATCAAGTCTTGAAGCACAAATGCAGAAGATTGAAGATAGCATAAAGAAAGAGCAAGAAGCAGCAGCAGCTGCTGCGAAAGAGGCAGAAGCTAAGAAAGCAGCTGAACAAAAAGCTGCTGAAGAGGAAGAGGCAAAAGTAGTAACACAGCCAGAAGTTGCAAAAGAGCAAGAGCCTCAACAACAACCAGTTGCTAAAGCAGAAAAAGCACCTGAAGCTAAAAAGCCAGCTCAAACAGAGGATAAAGGAAGCGAGCCTGAATCAGGGAAAGTCCTTTATGTACAAGCAACAGCTTATAGCTATGAGGAAACAAATGCAAATGGTGGACTTACTGCAACAGGACTCAATATTAAAACAAATCCAAATATGAAGCTCATCGCAGTTGATCCAAACGTTATTCCATTAGGTTCTACAGTATGGGTAGAAGGATACGGCGTAGCGGTTGCAGGAGATACAGGTGGCGCGATTAAAGGTCATATTATTGACGTTTTACAGCCATCGAAATCGGCAGCTCTAGCTTGGGGTCGTAAAAATATTAAAGTGAAAATCCTAAATTAATAAATTATAATATCAAGCAGTCTCATATAAGTGAGGCTGCTTTTATTTTTGTGTTTTCGGTCGTTATAACTAGTAAATATAAGGAATATACATAAATAAGATAGAATATTTAAATATATAATAGGAAAAAAGGAGGAGCTTTGACTTTCAATGGGGAACTAAAGTGTAAGCTTTCATTACAATTCAGGTGAAATGTATATTTATGTAACATAGGATAAGAGATGTACTACATAATTCTTTTTTGTAATCAAAAAAGGGGGAATGGGAATGGAAGGTTTTATAACGAATTTAAGTGGCTGGTTATGGAGCATGCCAATGCTTTATCTTTGTTTAGGGATTGGTTTATTCTTTACACTAGCTACAAGAGTCCTTCAATTAAGGCTTATTAAAGAAATGATTGTTCTTATGTTCAAAGGAAAAAGTTCAGAAGCAGGAGTATCATCTTTCCAAGCCCTTTCTCTAGCTCTATCAGGACGTGTAGGCACAGGGAATATAGCGGGAATTGCTACGGCTATTGCTCTTGGTGGACCTGGATCTGTCTTTTGGATATGGCTCATTGCCTTTATAGGAGCTGCAACAGCTTTTGTAGAATCAACATTAGGGCAAGTGTATAAAGTTAAACAAGGGGGGCAGTACCGAGGAGGCCCTGCTTATTATATTGAAAAGGGAATTGGATGGCGTTGGTATGGAGTTATTTTTGCCATTGCCTCAATATTAGCAATGAGTTTATTAATGCCTGGCATTCAATCTAATTCAATATCTGCTGGATTAGAAAATGCTTTTGGAATTAAACCTGTTATCTCAGGGGTTGGAATTGTTGTTGTGCTTGCTATTATCATCCTTGGTGGTGTTAAACGAATTGTTAATGTGGCACAGTATGTAGTACCTTTTATGGCTTTAGGCTATATTTTTGTTTCTCTTATCATTATGGCACTGAATATTCAAGAGTTACCAAATGTAATAGCTTTAATTTTTAAAAGCGCATTTGGACTTGATTCAGCATTTGGAGCCATTGTCGGAATGGCAATTACATGGGGAATTAAGCGAGGGATTTATTCAAATGAAGCTGGACAAGGAACTGGACCGCATGCGGCAGCGGCAGCCGAGGTGTCTCATCCAGCGAAACAGGGACTTGTTCAAGCTTTCTCTATTTATGTTGACACGCTTCTAGTCTGTTCAGCAACAGCTTTTGCAATTCTTTTTACTGGAACATATAGCACTCAAGCTCCATCAGGAGAGTATATTGTCAATAACATGCCTGGAGTTGAAGTTGGTCCTGCTTATACGCAAGCGGCAATTGAGACGAGTTTCCCAGGTTTTGGCGCAGGGTTCGTAGCTATATCACTTCTATTTTTTGCTTTTACAACGATTATGGCTTATTACTATATAGCTGAAACAAACCTTGTTTACCTTCTGAAAGGAAGGGAAAATAAATGGCTCTCTTTCCTTTTGAAGTTAGTTCTTCTTGCTGCTACATTTTACGGATCCATCAAGACGGCGAGTCTTGCATGGGCATTAGGTGATATTGGTTTAGGAGTTATGGTTTGGTTAAATATGATTGCACTCTTAATCTTAGCAAAGCCGGCCTTAAAAGTTTTCAAAGATTATGAAAGACAGCGGAAGCAAGGGGTTGATCCAGTCTTTGATCCGCGTGCACTCGATATTAAAAATGCTGATTATTGGGTCGATGAATATGAATATATAGAAGAAAGTCCAAAGAAAGCAAAAGTAAATTAAGGATATATGTATACATTAAAATTATAATAAATCAAAGCTCAAAAGAGGGACATTATAATACAAGAATCCTCTTTTGAGTTTTTTTGTTGAAGGATTTAGGGAGCTTAAAGTAGAAGAAGGAGTTAAGAGATAAAAAGAGACATTGTCATTTGTGGAGCAGCATAGAGTTAGAATGAAGATTAATAAATTATAGTATGAAAAAGGTTTAATGAAAATGTCCGCGCTTACATTTTGGTTTTACTAAATCGTTTTAGAAAAAGTATAACTTTTCTATCTAGCCAAGTGTAGAGAGCGTCGTATCTTTCATACTATAATCTTTATTCACACGAAGAGAGATGTGAAACTTTAGCTTTATTACAGGAATAAACTTAAATCTTTGAGGTGAGATATGAAAGCTATTCAGGTAAAGGGTGCCCATAATCTCGTTGAGGTAGAAGTCGAGAAAGCTGAACTGAAATTTCCAACAGATGTACTTGTAAAAGTGAAGCGTGTAGGAATTTGTGGAACAGATATGCATATTTATCATGGTACAAACCCACTCGCAACATTGCCAAGAGTTGTAGGTCATGAAGTGGCAGGTGAAGTTGTAGACGTTGGTAGAGAGGTAGATAAACTTAAAAAAGGTGATCATGTTGTTATTGAACCTATAAGCTATTGTGGAAATTGTTATGCTTGTCGAAAAGGCAGACCAAATGTGTGTAGCAATTTATCTGTTTTCGGTGTTCATGAAGATGGGGGATTAAGGGAATATATTGTTCTTTCCGAGAAGCAGCTTCATCTTGTTAACAAAAGTTTAAGTTGGGATGATATTGTACTAGCGGAACCCTATACAATTGGAGCTCAGGCGACATGGCGAGGGAACGTTGAAAAGGGAGATTCTGTTCTTATTCAAGGAGCTGGACCTATTGGGATTTGTATATTAAAGTTAGCTAAAATGAAAGGTGCAACTGTCATGATGACAGATCTTAATGAAGAACGACTTCAATTTGCAAAAGAAAGTGGAGCAGATGCTGTTGTGCATGTGGGTAGAGAGGATGTTAGAACAAGAGTTAAGGAATGGACAAATAGGGAAGGAGTCAATATCGTAATTGATGCTGTTTGTTTGCCGTCAACATTTGAACTTTCCGTTGATGTTGTCTCTCAAGCAGGAAATATTGTTGTATTAGGATTTGACGAACGACCAGCTTCAATTCCTCAGTTGCCCATCACAAAAAAGGAAGTTACTATTACGGGATCAAGACTTCAAACACATCAGTTTTCAACTATTGTTCAGTATTTAAATAAAGGAAAGCTTTCACATAATGGATTGATTACTCATAAATTTCCACTTTCTCGTGTACAAGAAGCTTTTGATTTTATCGAAAATTATCCAGAACAAGTACGCAAAGCTGTTATCACATTAAATGACTAATCCCCATAATCATTTTCCGAAGAAATGAAAGCGTTTTAAATATTGTATTTGCTTTCTATAAATAGCTCTTAACTATTATATAGGCGGAAGGAGCAGAGAGTATTGAATATAAAGTTTCGGTGGTATGGAGAAGATAATGCTACAGTGAAGCTTTAGAAGATAAGAAATGCGGAAAGATATGAAAATGGTGAATTTATAGTGTGCTCAATAGTGTGAATTTTTTGATTTTTTTACCCTGCACTCACCTATCTTACAAGATGGGAAGGATGATTATGAAGAATATTACAATTACTGACGTTGCGAAACATGCAAAAGTATCAAAAAGTACCATTTCACAATTTTTAAACAAACGCTATGAATATATGAGTGAGAAAACACGTAAACGAATTGAAGAATCTATCCGTATTCTAGATTACAAGCCTAATATTGTTGCACGCAGTCTAAAACAAAAAGCAACTTTTACGATTGGAGTTGTCATCGCAAATATTCTTCACAATTTCTCAACCCAAGTGATACGAGCGATTGAAAATTATTACTATGAGCAGGGATTTCATATTATAGTGTGCAATGCAGACGACAATCCTGAAAAAGAAAAGAATTACATTGAGATGCTCAGAGCCAAGCAAGTAGATGGAATTATCATATTTCCAACTGGAGATAACCTTACTTTATATAAAAAAATGAAAGAAGATGAATTTCCAATTGTTTTTATGGATCGAACAATTGAAGAACTTGATATTGCCACAGTCATTCTTGATAACAAATTAGCTGCAAAACTAGCTGTTGATCACTTTGTTGAAAAAGGATATACCAACATTTCCATTATTACAACTTCTATTATCCGCAATATTACTCCACGTATAGAAAGAATACAAGGATACAAAGAAGCGCTCATAGCTCATGGAATACCGCTAAATTCATCCTATATTAGAAACTCAGAACAAGCGGAAATTCAAGCTTCTTTATCACAAATGTATCAACTAAAAATACCGCCTCAGGCTATATTAGCTGCAAATGATATTGTTCTTCATGAAGTATTGCGTTTTGTGAAGAAACAAAATTTGCGTATTCCAGAAGACATAGCTCTTATTAGTATAGATGATGTTCCATTTGCAAGCTTTTATACACCAACTATTACAGCAATCAAACAACCTTCTGTTGAGATGGGGAGATTTTCGTCTGAACTTCTTCTTTGTCAAATAAAAAAAGAAAGAGTAAAAAACGATATCTACCGGATGATGCCTGAACTTGTAATTAGAAGTTCTTGTTAAGGAAAGTCTCTAAATGAGTATGATTCAAAAATAGTAAAACGATTTAGTTGAGTTTTTCAGTTTTTAAATGAAACCGCTTCCGATCTTGAAAGTCAAACTTTAAGGGGGGCATTTATGTTTTCACAAGGTAGAGGAATTGTAATCGTTTTTTTGTTTTTGGCAGGTGTTATTAATTACTTGGATCGTTCAGCACTTTCTATAGCGGCACCATTTATTCAAGAGGATTTATCCCTTTCGGCAACTGAAATGGGAATCATTTTTAGTAGCTTTTCTGTTGGATATGCTATTTTTAACTTCCTTGGGGGAGTTGCTTCAGATAAATATGGAGCTAAACTTACGCTGTTTGTGGCAATGATTGTTTGGTCATTGTTTAGCGGAGCCCTAGTATTAGCTGTTGGTTTTGTAAGTATGATTGTTATTCGAATTCTTTTTGGAATGGGAGAGGGACCTTTATCTGCAACAATTAGTAAGATGGTCAACAATTGGTTTCCCCCCAGTAATAGAGCAACAGTTATTGGACTTACAAACAGCGGTACACCTTTAGGAGGAGCCATTTCTGGACCAATCGTTGGTTTTATAGCTTTATCGTACGGTTGGAGAGTATCATTCATTGTTATTATGATTATCGGGCTTATTTGGTCATTCTTTTGGTGGAAGTTTGTAAAGGAAGGGCCTCAAGCAGCAGAAGGAAGTGCTTCTCTTTCTTCAAAACAAGTTGCCGTCTCTGCTGAAAATGAAGAAGATAAAAAAGAGAAGGCGGGAAAAGGGAAGCTAAAGCTTACATTTTATTTAAAGCAAAAAACGATCTTATTTACTGCTTTTGCATTTTTTTCCTATAATTATATTTTGTTTTTCTTTCTAACTTGGTTTCCAACTTATCTAGTAGATGCGCGTGGTTTAAGTGTAGGAAATATGAGTATTATTACTGTTATTCCTTGGGTTCTGGGATTTATCGGATTAGCATTAGGTGGGTTTGTTTCAGATTTCTTCTTTAAGAAGTTTATTAAAAAAGGTGTTTTATTTTCGCGTAAGGCTGTTCTTGTTACATGTTTGTTTTTATCAGCTGTTTGCATTGGATTAGCAGGCCTAGTCACAACAACAATTGGAGCTGTAACGCTTGTTGCTTTATCAGTCTTTTTCTTATATTTAACAGGAGCTATTTATTGGGCAATTGTTAATGATGTTGTTGATAAAGATAATGTTGGCTCTGTTGGAGGGTTTATGCATTTTCTTGCTAATACGGCAGGAATTATTGGACCAACTTTAACGGGATATCTTGTTGATACGTCTGGAACATATACATCAGCCTTTCTTCTTGCTGGAGGGTTAGCTGTTTTTGCTTCCCTAGCTGTTATTCGCTTTGTACGTCCAATTGTCAAACCATTGTAGGATAAATGTTCAAATAGAGCACGATCGATAAGACAAATCTATAAGGAGGAAATCAGTAATGAAAAGAATTGTATGTACAGAGCCACATCAGTTTAAAGTTGTTGAAACAGAAATACCTGTCCGAACAGAGAAGGAAGCGTTAGTGAAAGTGAAGAGAATTGGTATATGTGGAACAGATCTTCATGCATATCAAGGAAATCAACCTTTTTTCACATATCCTCGTGTTCTCGGGCATGAGCTTTCTGGCTATATTGACGAAGCACCAGAAAGCCATTCTAGTTTGCAAAAAGGAAATCAAGTGTCAATTATCCCTTATATGGAGTGTGGACAATGTATTGCATGTAGAAAAGGAAAAACAAATTGTTGCACAGATATGCGAGTAATGGGAGTTCATATTGATGGAGGGATGAGCGAGGTTATCGCTGTTCCCTCAGATCATCTCCTAGATACAAGCGGTTTGTCTCTAGATGAAGCAGCAATGGTAGAGCCTTTGAGTATTGGTGCACACGCTGTGAATCGAGCTCATGTTCAAAAAGAGGATGTGGTGCTTGTCATTGGGGCAGGACCAATTGGATTAGGAGTAATGGCTTTTGCAAAAGAGTCAGGTGCAACAGTTATTGGAATGGATATTAGTAATGAACGATTAGACTTTGCAAAAAAATGGGCAAATATTGATTATACGATTAACGGTGCCAACAGCCCGTTGGAAACATTACAAACATTAACCAATGAAGATTTGCCAACCATTGTATTTGATGCAACAGGTAACGTAAAGTCGATGGAAGAAGCCTTTCATTATCCAGCACATGGAGGCAAGTTAGTTTATGTAGGACTAGTGAAATCACATCTAACTTTCTTTAATCCAGAATTTCATAAAAAAGAGCTAACATTACTAGGCAGTCGTAATGCTACAAAAGAAGATTTTTATAAAGTAATAGAAATGCTTAAAAATAAGAAGATAGACTTAGAGCTTTATATTACACATCGTACGAGCTTTGAAGAGATGCCGAAAGCATTTCAACAGTGGTTAAATCCAAAGGAAAAAGTAATTAAAGCAGTTATTGAAATATAATCTAAATAAGGAAATTGTGATAAAGTAAACAACCTTAGCGAAACATCACTAAGGTTGTTTGTTTTTTAAGAAAGGCTTCTTTCTTTCTTCTTCTTCTCTTTTGGTTTTTGCCATTTGAAGATCTTATTTAAGAAGTTGAAAATATGTTTGGATTCTTTTGTTAATAAAGGCCCTAAAATAGCTAGGATCAGCACGTATAATGCAGCAAATGGTTTTAGTGTAGCAGATAAGCCGCCTGCGATCCCTAGGTTTGCAACAATAATTGAAAATTCGCCACGAGAAACAATGGTTAATCCAATATTAGATGAGGCTTTATGAGAAAGTCCTGCTCGTCTTCCTGCAATCATTCCAGCAATAAAGTTACCTAAGATTGTAAGAAGAACAGCTCCAAGTGACAACCAAAGGGCGTCGCCTAATGAAAGTGGATCAATACTCAAGCCGAAGCTGAAGAAAAAGAGGGCACCGAAGAAATCACGAAATGGAACAACAAGTTTCTCAATACGTTCAGAATGCTCCGTCTCAGAGAATACAAGACCAAGTAAAAGGGCGCCGATTGCTTCTGCAACATGAATTGTTTCAGAAAATCCCGCTACAAAAAAGAGAACGGCAAAAATGACGATAATGAATACTTCATTGGAACGGATATTAAATAGTTTGTTTAATAGGGGTGGTGCTTTTCGTGCAATGATGAAAAACAATAGCATATAGCCAAGAGCAATAAGAATAGAGGTTAAGGCACCTGTAATAGAAGTAGAATCTCCTAAAACAAGACCAGAAATAACGGATAAATATACGGCAAGGAAAATGTCTTCAAACATGATAATGCCTAGAATAAGTTCCGTTTCGGAGTTTGCGGTACGTCTCAAATCAACAAGTACTTTAGCAACAATAGCACTTGAAGAAATAGTGATAACTCCTGCAATGATTAGAACTTCAAGAAGTGGAAAGTCTGCGATGAAACCATATGCAAGACCTAAACTGAAGTTAATCGCAATATAGATGGAGCCGCCAATCGCGATAGAACGGCCTGATTTAATCAGTTTTCCAACTGAGAATTCTAGTCCAAGGTAGAAGAGGAGGAATAGAACTCCCATCCGTCCGAAGAAAGCAATAATTTCTGAGCTTTCGATAAATCTCAAATCAATAATTCCGATTTGTGGAGCATGAGGTCCAACAAGCATCCCTAAGATGATGAGGAAAGGGATGATTGAAAATTTAATTTTGTTAGCAATAAGCGCCGCTATTGCAACAAGCAGTAAAGCGGTGCCGACTTCAAATACCAAATGATCCATTAATTATCCATCCCCCTTTGAGAGTAGGCTTGTTTCTAGTGTTTTTAGTTCCTTTCGTTCCCCAGATAAAACAAGGCGATCATGACTTTCAACAACAGCGTCCGCACCAGGGTTTGTGAGCTTTTGTTTATCTTTTTTTATGATGGCAATAACCGTAACGCCATAATTTTGTCTTACGTCTAATTCCCCAAGTGTTCTGCCAACAGCCTTTGAACCAGGCTCAACTTTAAACCATTCAATAATTAAATCATCAAATGCGACTTCAATAGATTCAAGAGCTTGTGGTTTGTATACCATTCCACCTAAGATAGCGGCTATTTGTCGTGCTTCATTATCCTCTAACGTAATGCTTGAGAGAATTTCATCATGATCGTCTTCATCAAAATGATACACTTCACGTCGTCCATCATCATGAACAATAATTGTTAACTTCTCATTTTCTTTTGTAAGAATTTCAAACTTTCGACCAATACCAGGTAAATCTGATTCTTTAATACCCATTTTAATCCCTCCAACTGTATAGATAACTTCAGTATTGACTGTCCTTATGCTTTATATGTTTATAAGTTTAAGTCAATTGAAGAATGATCCCTTTGCTTTGGTACAACTCCAATATAGTGGAGCGTAGCGTTTGGTGAACTGTGATGAAACATTTTTTGAATTTGTTCAACAGGAACACCTGATTGATAAGCATGATATCCAAAAGTTTTCCTTAGCGTATGGGTTCCAATTCGCTCGGTTAACCCAGCTAGACGAGCAGCATCATTAATAATTTTGTATGCCTGCTGTCTTAGAAGGGGCTGTTTTCCTTTGTTTTGTTTCTTAGAAACAAAAAGCGGTTCATCTAGACTGTCATATGATCTATTTTGTAGATAATCAGAAATGGCTGATTTACATATTCTACTAATATGGAAACGTTGTATATCCTCTCCATGAAACGGGACATCAATATACTCTTTTACAAATCCTTCCTCTGTTAAAACATCTTTTATTCGTAAATTTAATAAATCATGAATTTTCAAACCAGAATTAATGCCAAGAGAGAATAAAACGTAATCTCTGAAATTCTTCTTTTTTAGAATAGCTTTTATTTCTAAGATTTTTTCTTTGCTGCGAATTGGTTCCACAAACTGCAATTTTATCACCTCGTTATATCATACATAATTTATTTTAACATGAATTATGTATGATATGAAATAATAAGGCTTATAAAGGGGTTTTAACAATGTAAGCGTGTCCGATTTTTGATTTAGTTAGAATTTTACATAGATTAATTGGTCAGAAACATGTATAATGCATAACGTATGATTATAATGTTGTGACTATTTAGCGAATTGTCACTATAAGGGAGGACACCTATGAAAAAGAAGTTTAAGTTCGGACTAGCCTCGCAAATCTTCCTTGGTTTAATTTTAGGGATTGCAGTCGGTGCGATTTGGTTCGGGAACCCTAATGTTGAAACATATCTTCAACCAATTGGAGATATCTTTTTAAGATTAATTAAAATGATTGTAATTCCAATCGTAGTTGCAAGTCTTATTGTTGGAATTGCAGGAACTGGCGATAGTAAGAAAGTTGGATCTTTGGGCGTAAAAACGATTGCTTACTTTGAAATTGTAACAACATTTGCAATTATCATTGGTCTATTTTTAGCAAATATCTTTCAGCCAGGACAAGGTGTTGATATAGAGTCTGCTCAGAAAACAGACATTGGTCAATATGTAGAAACATCAGAAGAAGAAAGTCAAAAGTCTGTGGCAGAAACATTTTTGCATATTGTGCCAACCAACTTGTTCAAATCACTAGCTGAAGGAGATATGCTTGCGATTATTTTCTTCACGGTTTTCTTTGCACTAGGAATTTCTAAGCTTGGTGAAAGAGGAAAGCCTGTTATTGCATTTTTTGATGCAACAGCACAAGCGATGTTTAATGTCGTAAATATGATTATGAAGTTTGCTCCATTTGGGGTATTTGCGCTTATTGGAGTTACAGTTTCTAAGTTCGGTTTTGATTCGTTGATGTCGCTTGGTAAACTTATCATTCTTGTTTACGCAGCGCTTATCTTCTTCCTAATCGTTGTACTAGGAATTATCGCTAAAATTGCAAATGTTAATATTTTCAGAATGCTTGCTTATTTAAAGGACGAGCTCTTGCTTGCTTACAGTACATCAAGTTCAGAAACAGTACTTCCAAGAATTATGAAGAAGATGGAGGAAATTGGTTGCCCAAAATCTATCGTTTCTTTCGTAATTCCAATTGGATATACGTTTAACTTGGACGGCTCTGTTCTCTATCAATCGATTGCAGCTCTTTTCTTAGCTCAAGTGTACGGTATTGATTTAACAATTTGGCATCAAATTACACTTGTTCTTGTATTGATGGTAACATCAAAAGGAATGGCTGCTGTACCTGGAACATCATTCGTTGTACTTCTAGCAACGCTTGGTTCAATTGGTGTGCCTGCTGAAGGTTTAGCATTTATCGCAGGGGTTGACCGTATTATGGATATGGCAAGAACAGTTGTTAACTTAGTGGGAAATGCTCTTGCAGCTGTTGTTATGTCACATTGGCAAGGTCAATTTGACGGTAAGAAAGCAAATGAAATTATGAAGAGAAAACCAGCACCATTAGATGCTAACTAACATTTTCTTGAAATTAAAAGGCCCGTACTCTGTTAAAAGAGTACGGGCCTTTTTTATTATAGAAATACGATATAAATGATAATCGCAATGATGATTCGATAAATCGCAAAAGGAAGTAATTTGATTCGGTTAATTAATTTTAAGAAAAAGCGGATGGATACTAGGGCGAAAACAAATGCACTAATAAATCCAATAATAAAGAATGGAAGAACATCCATTGAGAAGTACTGCCAGTTCTTTAGGAGAGATAAAAAGCTTGCTCCAGCCATTACAGGAACAGCCATAATAAATGTAAAGTCAGCAGCAGCACGGTGAGACATACCTAGTAAAACCCCGCCTGAGATTGTTGCCCCTGATCTAGAGAACCCTGGCCAAAGAGCAATACATTGGAAAAGACCAACGCCAAGTGCCTGCTTGTACGTTATTTTGTCAATCGTATTGATTTGCGGTTTGTTACGGCTCACAATATCCGCAATAATCATTAAAATAGCTCCTGCTACAAGACTATATATTACGGTGTTAATAGAAAATAGATGCTCATCGATAAAGTCTTCAAATAAGAGACCGAGTACAGCAGCTGGGAGTAGACCTACAATAACTTGCCCTAGCTTTAGACGATTTTCAGTTGCGTAGTGCTTTTTACGGTTCAAACCAAGCAAATCAATAAATCGATCCTTAAATACAATAACAACGGCTAAAATAGAGCCGAGCTGAATGACTACTTTGAACGTATTTGCAACAGGTTCTGTTAAAATCTCTTTTGATTTTAACAATAAATCATCAACGATAATCATATGGCCTGTCGAAGAAACAGGAGCAAATTCTGTCAGACCTTCCACAATTCCAAGAATCAGAGCTTTCAGTAAATCAAACATATCAATCATTTTAAAATCTCCTCTTAACACAAAGTAAAATCTTAACTTAACGTTCTTATTATATACTGCAAAAAGGTGAAAAAGAATACTCATTTTCTTCTACTGGAAAAGATTAAGAGTTAAATAAACGTTTGTTTAGCTAAAAGAACTACTATTAAATTGGTAAACTATGTAATGTGCTTTTTGTTAAAAAGATAAGCTCATGTGTTTCCTAGCAGTATCTTGGGTATCATAACACAGAAAAGAAATGAAGGGCAAACAAAAATAGAAAGGAAGGCACTCTATGGATTTTCAACCGGAATTTTTTACACAGCCAACAATCGAACTTGCTCAATCTTTGCTAGGATGTTTACTTATAAAGGAAACAGAGGACGGCATTGCTTCCGGCTATATTGTGGAAACTGAAGCATATAAAGGACCAGAAGATCGAGCTGCCCACAGTTTTAATAATAGACGAACAAAGCGAACGGAAGTAATGTTTGGAAAACAGGGGTATGTTTATACATACACAATGCATAGACATTGTTTGGTGAATATTGTAAGCGCTGAAGAAGGCAAACCTGAGGCTGTTCTCATAAGGGCTGTAGAGCCTGCTACAGGTATTCCGCTGATGTATGAACGGAGAGGGCAGGCTGTGAAAAAAGAAGTGCAGCTTACAAATGGACCTGGAAAGCTTACAAAAGCATTAGGGATCACAATGGAGGATTATGGACACGATATTCGCCAACCACCTCTCTATATTAAAAAAGGTATCTTACCAAATCAAATTAGCAGTGGGCCAAGAATAGGAATTGAGAATAGCGGAGAAGCAAGAGATTACCCTTGGCGTTTTTGGATTGAGGGAAATCCATTTGTATCAAGATAGTCATCAATAATATGAACAAAGGAGAGGGCTCTATGAAGCCTTCTCTTTTTTCTAGTTAATGTCCCATTTTTATAGAAATAGGCTGGAAAATAGGCTTCTCTACCTCACGAATTTTATCCAAATGTATATATTATTAAAGCAGCATGGATAAGCCTGTTGCATAGAATACGGATAGAACTGATTGGAGGTTATGTTGTGTTGTTTATTTGCTTCAAATCCGTTGTAAAACGAATAAGAGATATCCTATTTTCAAATGCTTTTGGTGAATTTATTGAAAAGCATACAAAAGAAGCTGTAGAAGAAGTGCTATTTTCTGACGAGTTCAGAGAATACCTTTTGAGTATTTTAGAAGAAAGTGAAGAATCTCCTTTTAAAGAGATTGCAGAACAATACTTGAATCAAGAAGTGGTCATTTCAACAACAGTAAATATGTTAAATGGAACGATTGTTTTAGTTGGAGAAGACTATCTAGTTCTCGAAGAAAGCTCAGAGACTACGATTTTATTACCTTTTGATAGCATTATTGCAATCTATCAAGCTTAATAGAGAGGAGGCTATTTATATGTTTAATGAGGCATTAAGAGAAGCAGTGGGATCGCTTGTGCAAATTATCACACCTGTAGACATTTTAACAGGCACATTAATGTCTGTAGGTGAAAGCGTTGCTGTTATTCGTACTTCAAGTAACTATTCACCTTATATTCCATCAGAAGACGTCACAGTCCGTCTGGATATTATCACATATGTAAGATTATTTGAAAGCCAGAGTGAGACGGCATGAAGCTGTCTATCATTATTCCCGCATGTGATGAAGGAGATACAATAGCAAACGTTATCAAGGAAGCAAAAGGATTAAATCCATTTGAAATCATTATTGTTGCAAATGGATCAACAGATAATACAGAGGAAATTGCACGAAGTTTAAACTGTAGAGTGATTTCTTTTGAGGAAAAGTTAGGTATTGACGTTGGAAGAGCAGTAGGCGCAAAAGAAGCAAAAGGTGATATTTTGCTTTTTCTTGATGGAGACATTCCTATACACCATACAAAGTTGCGTCCTTTTGTTAAAGCAATTCAAAGTGGCCAGGACATTGCATTAAACAACTTGTCCTGGACGCTTTACCGTAAAGTTCGGGCACATTTTGTAGCAGTATGGAAGCTTACGCTAAATTTCATGCTGAAGAGAGAAGATCTTCACGTGAATTCCCTTGTAGCTATTCCCCATGCTATGAGCAAGAAAGCAGCAGAGCGAATTGGCTATAAGAACTTAGCTGTTCCACCTCTTGCCCAAACAATTGCTGTTTTAGCAGGAATGAAAATTAGTGCACCCGCTGCCGTTGACGTTGTCACAACAAATAAAATTAAGGCAACGCACCGAACGCTTATAGATGGGCTGCCGTCTTCTACAAATCTAATTATTGGCGATCATATTGAGGCGATTTCTTATCTTCTCAATGAGAAAGGAAAGCGGGGCGGCTTAACAGATGGGCCAAGAAAGCGTAGCGTTTTAGATCATTACGGAAAGTTTGCTCGTAGATGGAGAAAAAAGATAAAATATAGTGCCGTGATTCCAGTTGGAGAAGAAAAAGAAACAATTATGGGCGTCATTGAAGAAGTGAGAAAAGCTGGAGTAGAAGAGATTATTGTTATTGGGAATGGAGCTGATCGCGAGACAATTAAAAAGGCGAGAAGCATGGGAGCGATTGTCCTTGATTTCCCTTATTCTCTAGGTCATAATGTTCCAAGAGCTATCGGAGCTATTCATAGTAATGGGGAAGTTTGCTTGTTTGTAGACGGAGATATTGTTATTAAAGCAGAGGAATTGCGCCCATTTTTGGAAGCAGGTGCAAAAGGTATTCATGTAGCGGTAAATGATTTGGACAGCTTTTTAGATCGCTTTCATCCTATTCACTGTATAAGTGCAGCAAAGCAAGCTCTTATGCTTGCAGCCAAAAGACAGGATCTTTCTATTAACACAATGACAGCTATTCCTCATGCGATTCGGCGCGAAGTTTTTGAGAAAATTGGTTATGAAACATTAATTGTTCCACCACTTGCTCAAGTTCTAGCAATTGAACATGGATTTAGCGTTGAGGCGGTTCACGAAGTAGATGTTATTACAACAAATAGAATTCGAAAAGATCATAAGAAATTGAACAATAATCTTCCATCTTCAACAGAACGAATTTTAGGAGACCATGCTGAAGCTCTTCATCATTTAATTCAAAAAACGGATAAACGTGGAGGTTTCACAGATGGAGGAAGAAATCAAGAGGTTCTAGAAAGATTAGATAACACATAAAGCAAGAGTTGAATAGAGTAATAACAGCATAGAAAATATAGGAGGATAAACATGAGATCACTTTCTGTTATTATCCCTGTTTTTAATGAAGAAAAGACACTTAAAGCTGTTATTACAGGAATTAAACTTTTTCAACCATTAGAAATTATTGTTGTTGCAAACGGTTGTACAGATCATTCTAGTACAATTGCGAAAGAGAACGGATGTATTGTAATTGAACATACTGAGAAGCTTGGTCAGCATTCAGCTCGAGTCGAAGGAGCCAAAAAAGCAAACGGAGATGTATTGCTTTTTCTCGATGCTGACTTTGCACTCCCTTTTTCGGAACTTCAGCAGTTTCTCACTTCTATTCTTTTTGGAAACTGTGATGTGACAGTTAACAAGAATCCTAAAGAACATTCCTCAACAGAGGTTTGGAAGAAACTGGTTGCTGAATGGAAAGGACATAAAGAGTGTGGGAAAGGTTCGTTTTGTAAAGCACCTTTTGCTTTAACAAAAGAAGTTCTTGTGAAAAGTGATTTTATTAAAAGTACTTATAGTGTTGAAGCTTTTATAGAAACGTTGAAAGTTGCGGGCAGAATTGAACATAGACATTAAATAGATACAAAGACGCTAAATAGATTTCGGCCTTCTCATCATAATGGATTTTTTCATAAAATATCGTGTTCAGAAAAGAGGGTAATAAAGGAACATGTAGAAAGTATTAGTAAAGAGCTCTTACGAGACAAAAGAGGGGGATATAAGGACGTTGGAAGAAATCGAGAGATTTTAGCAATACAAAACTATAATGTTCAAAAGGGGTGGGGGGTTCGCTCTACTCTTTATGACGGCCAACAGTTATCTGTTATTGTTCCAGCGCAAAATGAAGCAAAGTATATTAAAAGTGTTATCTCTCAGGCAAGGCAGCTCGAACCCCTTGAAATTATTGTTGTAATCAACGGATCAACAGATGAGACAGAGGAATATGCCAAAAGTCTCGGAGCAACAGTTGTTCTTTTTGAAAACCGACTAGGCCACGATGTTGGAAGAGGAGTGGGAGCTTCACTCGCACAAGGAGATATTTTATTGTTTGTAGATAGTGATTTTACAATTCCGGCTCAAGATTTATTTCCTTTTGCTAAGGCTATTCAGTCTGGTATTGATGTAGCACTGAATAAGCAGATCGATCCTCTAACACACCCTGTCCCTCTTTGGAAATATGCGCTAAATGTAGCTTGTGATCATAAAAAGCTAGAAACAAGCTCTCTTGTTGCTGTTCCACATGCGATGAGTAAAAAGGTAGTAGAAAGCATTGGCTATAATGCTTTAGCTGTTCCACCACTTGCTCAATGCAAAGCAATGAAAGAAGGATTTTTAGTAGAAGCTGTTCACGCTGTTGATGTTCATACACTAAATGCAATAAGACTAAGAGGACATTTTGCTCAGCAAGGTTATCCACCTACAACAGAGCTTATTGTGGGTGATTTTTTTGAAGCCATTCATTATCTTGCAAAGCTATAATTTTTTTAGTAGAAAAGGTGAAAGAAGCTTTTGGATAGCGTACAATAAATGATGTATCGGATAGTTATAATCTGGTGAGGGGGAAGAAAAATGAAAACGACAGGTATGGTGCGTAAAGTTGATGAATTAGGAAGGATCGTCCTTCCAAAAGAGTTAAGAAGAGTACTAAATTTAGAAGCAAAAGAGCCAGTAGAGATGTACCTGGATCACGAACAGATTATTCTAAAAAAATACCGAGCACATCAAGAATGCATGATTACAGGAGAAGTTAGCAGTGAGAATTTGAGCCTATTAAACGGTAAAATTGTATTAAGCAAAGAAGGCGCAGATATTCTTATGAACGAAATTGAAAAGAAGTTTGGAACAAAGCAAATTTAAAAATCAAATAGACAGTAAAAGCCTTCATTTCTATCAGTAGAAATGAAGGCTTTTATCTAGGTAATTAAGAAGGTTAAAAAAATAGAAGTACTACGGAAGTACTTCCATTTAACAAAGGGGGAATACACTATTATCATGCCCTTTTTCCGTTCTTTTATACAACTTAGGACCATTTTTTGAACCAGGCTTTAAGTCTATCTTTATTCCGTTTTAAAATCTCTTGGGATGTTGTTTGATCCTTTTGTTTGCGCCATTCGAAGAAACTAGCAACAGCGATTAAAAAGCCTCCACCTAGAATAAGATAAAGCCACCAAGGTAGATTTCCCCACAAACTATCGGTTTGCAAATAAATATTTAACAGGATAGTTCCAACTCCGCCTAAGAAATAAGATTTAAATTTTAGAATAAATCCTATTAGAGCTGAGAGGACTGCTAACGCCCCGAGCAAAATAGCATCGTTTACTGTGTTGCTGTTCAGTGCGTCTATAATAAGAACAATGAAGAAGATGCAAACAGAACCAATTTCAATTAATCCCATCGAGTGACTAGTAGGGAAAAGTATTCTGAATATAAATGTCCAAATAACAATAATTGGGACAGCATATACTTCAAGCTCAATAAGCGTTGGTATATCGATGTGATGTAAAACAACGCTGTATGGATAGAAAGCTGTAGCAATAATGAGCGCTCTGTACCCTTTTTCAATCTTTGTTAACTTATATTGTATCGATAAAGCAAAAATGTATAAAGGAACAAAGATACTTGCTAGAAACTGAACCCAAAAATTTTCAGGATTTGAAAATACCCTTACATTTAAGACAATAATATAAAGAAATCCAAACATCTGATAAGGAAGAACTCGCATCGATATCTTCTCTTCTTCTTTCCAACGATAATTGAAAAATAGCATAAGCAAGATAAGCAAAAGGCTTACAGTCACACTTACTATTGCTATTGATGAGAAGATAAATCTCATATAAAATATGGTCCCACAAAATAGAGGAAAAATGATTTGTATATATAAATGTCTTTTGTTCAACAGATAAATCATAAAGCAAATAAGCGAAACAACAACAAGAAAGTTTTTAAAATCAACAATTCCAGCTGTTTCTCCTAAATAAACTAGAATAGACAATGTTAAAATACCAAGACAATAATGCTCAAAAATCGTTTTCCAAACCCCTTTTGTTTTTAACCATAGCAAAGCTGCTAGAAGGGCTGTTAATGAAAATCCATGCGCATAGTAGAGATTTAGATTATTAATTTTTTCAACAACAGATAGCAAGCTTATGCAAACAGTTGAAAGGCTAAAAAATGTGAATAAATATTTTTGCCACAGTTTTTCACTGTAGAAAGCACTAACGGCGTAACATAGGACTGGTAGTGTATATAGATAGCTGTCTATTGTCGTGAGCGCATCAAAAAGTATTGTGAAAAATAGACTAAAAGATGTTACACAATGACTCATCCAAAAAAGAATAAAGTGACCGTACGTGCTATATTTTTTTACCGTATAGGAAAGAGCTAAAAATAGTACGCCACCTGTTAGAAGAAAACTTGCATATGGCTGAGCTGTTTGCCACTGAAAGATATTTAGCAGAGATAGATAAGTGAACAAACTTGAAATTGCTAATGGAAGCCATAAATAGCGAGATTTGAATGTTCGCAGTGTAAGCGTATAAAGAAGAGTACCACCTAGGAAAATTAAAATTGGTGTACTATCCTGTAATATAAACCATTCATATAAAAGAGTAAAAAGAGCTATAGCATATGAGCTATGAGCAACAATGAAGAATGGTCTAAAAAAAGAACTAAGATTTACTTGCTTTATTATAAAAGCCATGCCCACCATCACAAGTGCACAAAGTGCAAAATGTCCACTTGTTCCTACACTTTCCATATATGTCTCTGTGTTCACAATACCTAGAAAGCAAAGGAGAGAAAGCAAAAGGCTAATTGGAACTCCATATAGACTGAGAGATGGATTCTTTTCTTTCTTGAAAGTTAAGAAAAAGATCAGAGTTAACAACATAAATGCAACAACAAGACTCTCCCACTCTAGTCTTGCAAGCATATCAGATAATACAAAAAGTCCTGTTAATATTGGAACGATTACCCCGCCAAGCTGAAATACTTCCCACTGCTTTTTACTATATAAAAAGCAGAAGATGTAAAGAGCAGCAGCAATGCAAAAAGTTATCCAATCTTTCATTAAAGGTGATAAATCTAAGCCTTCTGTACTTCTAAAGATAAAGAAAACAAAGAGTGTTAAAGTTGAAATAGAAAACAGATTGTTTTTCATATAAAGTGTGACAAAAAACTGCTGTAAAGTAAGCAAAGCAAGTGAACATAAATATTCAACACTTGGCTGTAAAGAAAATTCACTAATATGAATGTAAAACAAAGCGGAAAGCGTTAATCCAATGAATGAGTATTGAAAGTTACGAGCTAAAACGGCGTTTCTCTTTAAAAACATGTAAAGAACAATAAAAAATAACGGTAGCATAGAAATAGCGATAGAATTAATTTCAGTAAGGATTGTTGTGTCTACGAATAAAACATATCCCCAAACAAAAGATAAGCTAAATCCAATTTGATATAGAAAATGCCAACCTTTTAAAAACATCATCAGAAAGAGAATAGAAAGAAGTAAAAGAGCAGTTGCATATAAAGCAGAATGATGATAGAGACAAAGAATAACAAATGCTTCTGCTGTAATTTTTATTTTAAGAAAAGAGTTCGCATTTTCTTTAAAAACAGCAAATGATTTTCTTTCTTTAATTTTTTCACTCATAACAGTTAGTAGAATGTTGACTAGAACGAGAGCAACAAAGAAACTTTCAGCATTTGGTGTGACATAAACTAGCCCTGTAATAATAGACATTGTAAACATAATAAGAGATAAGACAGTAAATAATTTAGACTGAAAGCGTTCTGCGATTCTCTTGTATAAAAAGAAAAGTACTAGTCCTGATAGTACTCCTAAAAACCAACGTCCTTCTCCATATAGCGAAAAGTAAGAACCAAATAGTTCATAATAAGAGGCTGAGAGAATGGTTATTGGAATAAACAAGCTAGCAAGAGTTAGAAAAGCGAAAGCAGTTTGCGAGATTTTTAGTTTATAAGATAAAACACTCATGGCAAAAAATACAACAGCAATCAAGCTTATAAAGAAGACCTTTGCGCCATCCCCCAAACTTCCCCAACTGCTCGTAGCAAGAATAAGTCCACCAAACAGTAAGAGAATAACACCTGTTACAAGAACTGCTGTAATATTACGCTCACGAATTTGCTCAGGTGTTTTCGGTTCTTTGGTCTTTACAATAGGTTCTTCTTTTTCTGGTTCTTTTTCTTCTATGTGTGAAGTGGTTTTTATTTTCATAACCTGTTTAGTTTTTTCATCATCTTGATAGCGCCTGTAAGAAGCAAGAACTGCATCATGTTGTGCAGATGTAATATAGCTTTTAGTTTCTAAGGTATATAGTTCTTCCTCAAAGATTTTCTCTCTTTGTTGAGCTGACAACTTCTCCATACGGTTCCCTCCTTTAACATAAAATAAATTTTCTACGTATATAGACGAAGCAGTTATTTAATTAGTTTCCTTTTTATCCGATAAATGAAAATAAAAGTAAGTTAAAGGAATTTTATCAGAACATGTGAGAATATTTAACATCATTTATCCAATTTTTAAGCACATATGAAATAATAAAAAATAAATCGTTTAGGCTGGAGGGTAAAAGATGCAAAGGGAAAAGTTGGTGTTGATTGGGAACGGAATGGCTGGAATTAGATGTATTGAAGAAATTCTGAAGCGAAGTAATTCATTTGATATTACTGTTTTTGGGGCTGAACCGTATACAAACTACAATCGTATTTTGCTTTCGACAGTTCTTCAAGGGGATACATCAATTCAAGACATTATGCTTCATCAGCGCTCTTGGTATGAAGAGAATAGGATTACGCTTTTTACTGGAGAGACTGTTACACAGATTAATAGAAATGAAAAAACAATTTTTACAGACCAAGGCCGGACTGTTGCCTACAATAAATTAATTATTGCTACAGGTTCATCACCTTTTATTCTTCCTATTCCGGGGGCTGATATGGAAGGAGTAAAAACTTTCCGTACAATTAAAGATTGCGAAGAAATGATAAAAGCCTCTGAGCAGTATAAGAAAGCTGTTGTTATTGGAGGTGGGCTACTTGGATTGGAAGCTGCAAGGGGGTTAATGAATTTAGGAATGAAAGTTGATGTTGTTCATCTTGCAGATGCTCTGATGAACCGACAGCTTGATATGGTTGCTGCTAAGATGTTGAAAAAGGAGCTTGAGCGGCAAGGAATGAATTTTCTTTTAGGGAAAAACACAGCTGAAATTGTTGGTAATCAACGAGCTGAAGAGATACATTTCACAGATGGAAGCAAAGTTGAAGCAGACTTGGTGGTTATGGCTGCAGGAGTAAAACCAAATGTTGAGGTAGCAAGAGAGAGCGGACTTACAGTGAATCGAGGAATTGTTGTAAATGATTATCTACAAACAGAAGACTGTGATATTTATGCTCTAGGAGAGTGCTGTGAACACAATGGGGTTGTTTATGGACTTGTAAAACCTCTTTATGAACAAGGACGAGTGCTCGCAGATCATATTTGTCAGCAAGGGGAAAATGGATATCAAGGAACCATTTTATCTACCCAATTAAAAATATCCGGAGTAGATTTATTTTCTGTCGGGGATTTTGAGGACGCTAACGGAACGCAAGCTGTATGTGTGCTAGATGAAACTAAATCTATCTATAAGAAATTAGTATTTAAAAACGATATTTTAGTGGGAGCTGTGTTATTTGGGAGTACAAAAGAAGGACCAGGATTATTAGAAATGATGATTAAAAAGCAAGATGTTTCAGAAATTGATAAACTAAGTTTGCTTCAAAGCGACGGGGAAAATTCAGCAGTTTGTTCAATGACTCAAGAAGAAACGATTTGTCATTGCAATAACGTGACAAAAGGAGCCATTATTGAAGCTGTAACAGAAAAAGATCTTCAAACGATAGATGAAGTGAAAAGTTGTACAAAAGCTTCAAGCTCGTGCGGGGGCTGTAAACCGCTTCTGACAGAACTGTTCTCTTATATTAAAAGTGATGATTTTGAAGAATTTGTTGTAAAGCAATCAATGTGTCAATGCACGATGCTAACGGAAGATGAAGTGATTCAACAAATACAAGAGCATAGACTGACTTCATTTGAAAGCATAGTTCAAGAATTGAAATGGAGTAATAAAAAAGGATGTTTAAAATGTCAAAAAGCATTGCAGTACTATTTAAAAATTATGTATCCAGAGTTGCAACAACAAAAGAGCGAATCGGGGTATCCACAGTTGCAAAAAGATGGCACATATTCACTTACTCCTCAATTTTATGGAGGATTAGCAAACATTGACGATCTTCAACATGTCTTAGATGTAGCTAAAAAGTATAATGTCTCAGACATTTCTTTCTCTCATGAACAGCGTATTGAATTGCATGGCATAAAAAGAGAGAATATTCGAGAAATTTCAACTTCTCTCCATCTACCAATCTTAGCGCAAGACCAAACGATGGTTACAATTAAAAGAGCTTCATATAGGAATGAGTGTGAGTGCGAACAAAAATCTATTTTTCCTCTTTCATATAAGTTAGATCAAGCATTTGAACGATTAACAATGCCAAATCGTCTTGCTATTGGACTTTCTTCATGTGTTCATGAAGAACATCAGCTAAGTGGCCAAGACATTCTTATTATTGGGGAAGAAAGAGGCTTTGAAACGTATATTAAAATACCAAATGAATCTTTATCACACTTACTTTTTATTGCAAAAGATTATAAGGAAAGTGTTGAAATGATGAAAGCACTTATTCAATACTACCGGGAAACGGCAAGCTATCTAGAGGAATTCGGAGTATGGGTGCAGAGATTAACCGATGTCCATATACGAGAAGTATTGTTCGAACAGAACTTTAAAGATTTATTATGTGAGAGACTTCACCAAGACCAAAGCAGAAAAGCTAGTAGTTTACAGCAATAAACAAAGGAAAAAGTGAGGTTAGAATATGACGGAAATGTTGCTGAAGTACTTTCGGGAAAAGCAAGAAAAAGTACAGTCAGAAAGAGTATATGATGCACAGTGTCCATATTGTAGCATGCAGTGCAAGATGCAGCTTGTTGAGCAATCTATCGTAACAAGAACAAAGCATATGACAATTGCTCAAGATAACCCAACTTCACATGGAAGAATATGTATTAAAGGTATGAATGCCCATCAGCATGCTCTTCATAGCGAGCGTGTAACATCACCCCTTTTAAAAGTTGGAGGAGAGTTTGTTAAGATTTCATGGAACCAAGCATTTACGTATATTGGTGAAAAATTTCGTAACTTAAAAGAAAAGTATGGAAAAGACTCACTTTCTGCGTACGGAGGAGGCTCTCTAACAAACGAGACTTCTTATTTGCTAGGCAAGTTTGCTCGTATTGCTCTTCAAACAAAATATATTGATTATAATGGTCGCTTTTGTATGGCAGCTGCTGCTTCTGCTGCTAAGGAAGCTTTAGGTATTGACCGTGGGTTTACGAATGAAATATCTGAAATTAAAGAAGCAGAATGTATTATATTAGTTGGCACAAATATTGCAGAATGTCAGCCAACAATTATGCCATATTTCGAGGAAGCAAAAGAAAATGGAGCGTACATTATTGCAATTGATCCCCGCAGTACAGCTACAACAGAGACAGCTCAGCTTCATTTGAAGATAAAACCAGGAAAAGATGCTCTATTAGCAAACGGGCTCTTAAAAGTTCTCATTGAAGAGGATTTCATTGATGAAGCGTTCATTAATGATCGTGTAAAAGGGTGGCAAGAAGTCAAAGAGTATGTGGAAAGTTTAAGTTTAGATCACATTGCAGAAGAAACAGGAATTGATCTTTCCCTCATTAGAAAAGCTGGAAGAAAATTTGGAGAAGCAAATGCAAGCATGCTTTTCACAGCGCGTGGTGTTGAGCAGCAAATTGATGGCCATGATGCTGTAAGAGGATTTTTGAATCTATTATTAGCAACAGGGAATTTCGGAAAGAAGGGAGCAGGGTACGGAGCAATTACAGGGCAAGGAAATGGTCAAGGCGGGAGGGAGCATGGTCAAAAGGCAGATCAGCTTCCTGGGTATCGGTCAATTGAAAATAAGGAACATCGAAAATACATTGCTAACATTTGGGGAGTAGAGGAAAGCGAGATTCCTAATAAAGGGGTCTCTGCTTACGAGATGATGGGGAAAATTCATGAGGGTGAAATAAAAGGAATGCTTCTTATGGGGTCAAATCCTATTGTTTCTAATCCAAATGCCAACTATGTGAAAAAAGCCATCGAAAGTTTAGAATTTTTAGTTGCTGTTGATATGTTTGTATCTGAAACCGCTCAGCTTGCAGATGTGATTTTACCCTGTACCTCATATCTTGAAAACAAAGGAACGCTCACAAATCTCGAAGGGCGTGTTATGCTTCGTGAAGGTGCTCGTCCAGCTCCAGGAGAAGCTAAGAATGACTGGGCTATCCTACGTGGAATAGCGAGGGAGCTTGGAAAAGAACAGTACTTTGCATTTTCTGATGTTGAGGAGATTTTTGATGAACTTCGTCTTGCAAGCAAGGGGGGGAGTGCTGATTACTATGGTATCACATATAATCGAATAAAGAGTAAAAAAGGGATTCTTTGGCCCTGTCCATCAGAGGAGCACGAAGGGACAGCTCGATTATTTGAAAAGAAATTCATGAATAGTGACGAGAAAGCTGTTATGAAAGTTATCGGGCGTAATGAAAGTAGAAAAGAAGTAGTAACAGAACAGTTTCCTCTTTATTTAACAACAGGAAGAATTATGTCCCACTATCTTACAGGTGTGCAAACAAGAAAAACCTCAGCTTTAGAAGCGCGGAATTTCGAGTCTTTTATTGAAATTCACCCTTCCACAGCAGCCCAATATGGAGTTGAAGATCAAACGCTTGTTAAAGTGAGGTCTGAACGTGGAGAAATTGTTGTAAGAAGTAAATTTTCAACAGCTATCCGCCAAGATACGGTGTTTGTACCTTTTCATTGGGGGGAAGACCAAAATGTGAATATGCTCATCCCCGAAGAGCTTGATCCTATATGCCGGATTCCAGGTTTTAAATTAGGAACCGTAACGATTACACCAATTCATTCTCCTCTATTAAATTAAAAAGCAAAGAGCAGGAAAAGGTTCCTGCTCTTTGCTCATTTTCTACAATAGAAGACAATATTTTCGGGGAAATATCTTTTTGTTGTTTTTTTGGAGATGATGCTGATGTACAGTAATGAGCTTCGTATAGAAAAAAAGAAAACAGCAAATACTACATCATTATGACGAATATAGGGGTGTATCGTATGAGAACATTACTGATGTATATAGTCTGCATTTTCCTTTTATCAATATTACAACCAACCGAAAGCAATGCAGCAAAGGGAAGGAAAGAGTTTGAACAAACAGGTAACGTAATTTGGGACATCCCAACGCGTAAAAAAATTGTAGCTATTACGTTTGATGATGGTCCTCATGCTGTGTACACCCCTGAAATCCTTTCTATTCTTGAAGAATATAATGCAAAAGCAACCTTTTTTGTAGTCGGTTCAAGAGCGGAAAATTATAAAAGTATTGTCCGAAGAGAAGTTGGAGCAGGCCATGAGGTTGAGAATCATACTTTTACACATCATAGCTTAAGCGGAATGAGCAGCAAAGAAGTGCAGGAAGAAATACAAAAGGCTCATCAAACAATTACAAGTATCACAAACCAGCGTCCTACTTTTTTTAGACCTGTTGGTGGATTATATAATGACGCTGTAGTTGATGCAGCAGTTGACGAAGGATATCGAGTCGTTTTGTGGTCGTGGCATCAAGATTCTAAAGATTGGCAGCAGCCTGGCGTCGATAAAATTGTTAAAAATGTACTTTCAGGTGTAAGGCCAGGTGATGTAGTCCTTTTCCATGATGCAGGAGGAAATCGAACTCAAACAATAAAGGCGTTGCCTATTATTCTTTCTCATCTTCAAAAGCAGGGATATAAGTTTGTAACCGTTTCTCAGCTTTTACAACAAACAGGTCATGATAAAATTCCATCCTTTTAACATTAAAAAAGCTTCTCTTTTTTTAGGAGAAGCTTTCTTGTTTAGTTTCCGTACCAAATTTTATTTTTTTCTATCGTTTCGTTATGTTCAGAATCCCAATAGTCTACAGAATAAGCATAGTCATAGTTCATAATACATCTGATCCCGCTTCCTTGTGGATCATGACCAAGTCCAAAGTTATGCGAAATTTCATGTTGAGCAGCTTTTGCTGTATTAGCTGTTCCTTGGTCTAAATTCACGCTTATCGCACTTCCAAAGGGTTCAGAGTTATAAACATAACCAATTCCACCTGCATCAAAATTAGCATCACGAGTAAATCCAACAACAAAATCGTATCCTTGACCATCCCAGTCTTTTGAAAGGTCTGCAAGAATTTGTTCACTGTTTTGTCCTGAAGACCCCCATTCTCCTAATCCTTTTACTTCAAAATCAATATTATGATCTCGGTTAAATGCATCATCCGCTTTTTCCACAATAGATTGAAGACGGCTCTGCCAGTCAGGATATGCAGCTCTATATTCTTCATCAGCAACAGCAAAAACTGTTACTTTTTGTGTACCTTGATCAGTTGTTGAAGATGAATTTGTCGAATCAGCTGTTTTCTCAAATACTTTTTGATCAATTATTTGTCCATTTTTATCTAAAACATTTGCATTAACTGTTTTTTCAGTTTTCGAGTGTTCTGTTAAGTTTGTGAATTCGTGATGCTGTGGAAGCTTGTCTCCTATGTACTGAGGTGCTGTTTTCGTTTCCTCGTGAGCATTAACAGCTCCAAAAGGAATAAAGCTTGCACTAAGAATAAGGGAAAGAATAAAAGGTGATTTTTTCACGTGTTGTCCTCCTAATATAGTAAACTTCTATATTACTATTCGACAAAAGGAGACATTTTCCTTTGAAAAAACACAAATAATTAAATAATATTAAAATTGTTTTTGCAAAAAAAGATGATATGCCTTCTTGGCATACCATCTTAAAAGACTTTTGTTGTCCAGCTTTCACAATTCCAGCTATCTGTTACAATGTCTTCATAAAATTCAGGTTCGTGGCAAATAAGCAGAACGCTTCCTTTGTAGTCTTTAATAGCACGTTTAAGTTCAGCTTTTGCTTCAACATCTAAATGGTTTGTTGGCTCATCTAGAACAAGTACATTTGTCTCTTGATTAATGAGTTTACATAGCCGTACTTTTGCTTTTTCTCCACCACTTAGTACTTCAACTTTACTTTCAATATGTTTAGTTGTTAACCCGCATTTTGCAAGCGTTGCACGTACTTCATATTGAGTAAATGAAGGGAACTCCTGCCAGATTTCTTCAATACAAGTACGGTTTGTTGGGTTTTTAACTTCTTGTTCAAAATAACCAATTTCAAGGTAATCTCCGCGCTCAACTTCACCTGAGACAGGCTTGTTTTCTCCTAGGATGCTTTTTAAAAGCGTTGTTTTTCCAATTCCATTAGCACCAAATAAAGCAATTTTTTGTCCTCGTTCCATCCGAAGGTTCAGTGGTTTTGAGAGGGGTTCATCATATCCAATGACAAGATCTTTTGTTTCAAAAATAACCTTGTTTGCTGTACATCCTTCTTTAAAGCGAAACTCTGGTTTTGGTTTTTCAGTAGCCAGTTCAATAACATCCATCTTATCAAGTTTTTTCTGACGAGACATAGCCATATTACGCGTTGAAACACGTGCTTTATTACGAGCGACAAAGTCTTTTAAATCAGAGATTTCTTGTTGTTGTTTCTTATAAGCTGCTTGAAGTTGCTGTTTCTTTACTTCATATACTTCTAGAAAATGATTATAATCGCCAACATAGCGATTAAGTTCTTGATTTTCCATATGATAAATTAAGTTAACAACGCTGTTTAGGAAAGGAATGTCGTGTGAGATGAGAACAAATGCATTTTCATAATCCAGTAAATAGCGTTTTAGCCATTCGATATGCTGTTCATCAAGATAGTTTGTTGGTTCATCAAGTAGTAGAATATCGGGTTTTTCAAGTAGAAGTTTAGCTAACAAAACTTTTGTACGTTGTCCACCGCTCAAATCTTGAACATCGCGGTCGAGCCCAATATCTTCTAACCCTAATCCACGTGCAATTTCTTCTACCTTTGCATCAATTACATAAAAATCATTGTTTGTTAACGTATCTTGAATGACACCTACTTCTTCAAGCATTTTCTCTAGCTCTTCAGGTGTCACATCACCCATCTTTTCGTACATTCCGTTCATCTCAGATTCTAGGTCGAACAGATATTGAAAAGCGCTTTTTAATACATCACGGATTGTTAATCCACGCTTTAAAACCGTATGTTGATCTAAATAGCCGACGCGAACTTTTTTAGCCCACTCAACTTTTCCTGCATCAGGTTCAAGCTGACCTGTAATAATATTCATGAAAGTTGATTTACCTTCTCCGTTTGCACCGACCAAACCAATGTGCTCACCTTTTAAAAGACGAAATGAAACATTATCAAAAATTGCTCTGTCACCAAACCCGTGACTTAGGTCTTTTACTGTTAAAATACTCATGTTTTACACCTTTTCTTCTTGTTATTCTTAATAAATTCAACCCTTTAAAACTTTAACAATGTTTTTCTCTCTAGTCCATCTTATTGGAGGAGAAGAGAAATTAAAAGGGATATTTAAAGGAAAAATTTCTTTTTTCTTCTTGCAAAAAGAAAAACCTTCTTTTACGAAGATTTTTCAGTTGCGAAATCTCTGATTGCTTCAGTGAAACGATGAGGCTGCTCTCCAACTAGAAAGTGTGTACATCCTTCAAAAGGAAGGAGAGTGGAATGTGTAATGTGCTGCCTCATATATTGGGCAGTTTCTTCTGAGTAAAGTGTGCTTTTTGTTCCATATATAATAAGAGATGGAATCGTAATCGAAGGAAGAACATCACGATAGTCGTTTGCACTCATTGAAAGCCACATTGCTGCCATAACATGGGGAAGATTATCTTCTTTTAAATGGAAAAGTTGCTCAATTTGTTCTTCTGTTAAATAAGGAATTGTAGCTTTTATAAATGTTTTAGCATATGAAGGCCAATCTTCAAAAATAGTTGTGAGGGCATTGAGGTTGTCTTTTTCTGTAAATGAGCCATGATAAAGACCAAGTTTCCACGTTTTATCATTTAATAATTTAGGTGTCATATCAACAAAACAAACCTTTGAGATATGCTCTTGATTAAAGTGACGAAGATACTCAAAGATAACAGAAGTCCCCATGGACCATCCAACAAGAAGAGCATCTTCTAATTGTAAATGTTCCAGTAATTCTTTTAAATCTTTGGCAAAAGTACGAAGAGATAGGCCTTGCTGAGGTTTGTCTGACTTTCCATGTCCTCGCAAATCATATGTAACGACATGATAATGATCACAGAGCTGTTGTTCTTGAAGTAAGAAAGCTTCGTGACTATTTGACCATCCATGAATGAATACAATTGGTTTGCCAGTTCCTTTTGTACGATAATAAAGGCGAGTACCATCTTTTGTATGAAAAAAAGCCACTGTTATTCCTCCTTAAAGAGAATCCAAAAATAGGATTTTCTTTTATTATAAGGCAGAAGGGAAAACAATGGCTAACAATAGGCTTTAAAAATGATTATTCACTTGGCTTTGAAGATGGGGTAATTAAAATTTCTACACGACGATTTTTTTCTCGACCTTCAGGTGTATCATTTGATGCAATTGGATGATATTGTCCATAACCCCTTACACTAAACCACTGGGGATTTAATTCTTTGTTCTCAAGAAGCACTTTCATAAAGTTAAGAGCGCGCATTGAGCTTAACTCCCAGTTAGAAGAAAAGTTAGCATTTGAAATAGGAACATTATCAGTATAGCCTGCGATTACAATCTGCTTTGGTGGATTGATGACAAGTAACTTTGAAATATCTTGAGCGACTTTATAGTTTACTTGTTGCACTTCGGCACTTCCAGAAGTGAAAAATACATCATTTAAAATTGTGATTTTTAATCCGTCGTCTGAAAGAGTTGTTTGAAGCTTATCATGAAGTCCAGAATTGCTTATATATTCATCTACTTTCTGCTGTAATCCCGACAATTCTTCATTTGGACTGTTTTCTTCTTTAGTATTTGCACCTTGTGGTAGCGAATCATTAGAAACAGTAGGGGGGACAGAGGATTTTTCGTCTAATACGCCTGTTCCGCCATCAAATGCTTCATTAAAGGAGCTTGCGAACCGCTTCATTTTCTCTGCATCTATGCTGCTACTTGCAAATAAAACAACAAAAAGAGCTAAAAGAAGAGTCAGTAAATCTGCATAAGGAATGAGCCACGATTCATCAACATGGTCATCATGGTTTTTGGATTTTCTTTTCCTAGCCATCTGCTTCACCTTGCTGACTATCTCTTCTTGCTAATACTTTCTCACGTTCACTAATCGACAACAATGAAGCAAGTTTACGTTCAATTACAGCTGGAGCTTGTCCTTCTACGATAGACATAACTCCTTCAATCATCAGGTAACGAATATTTACTTCATATTTAGATTTCCGTTTTAATTTGTTTGCAAAAGGGTGCCATAGGACGTAGCCTGTAAAGATACCAAATAGTGTAGCAACGAAAGCAGCACTAATGGCATGACCAAGTTTATCAATATCGCTCATATCAGCAAGCGCTGCAATAAGTCCAACAACAGCTCCTAAAACACCAAGTGTAGGTGCATATGTGCCAGCTTGTGTAAATATGGATGCACCTGTATGATGGCGATCTTCCATTGCTTCAATTTCTTCTGTCATTACGACGCGGATAAAGTCATGTGGCTGGCCATCAATAGCTAGATTTAAACCGTTCTTTAAAAATGGATCATCAATTTCTTCCACTTTACTTTCAAGAGCTAATAGTCCTTCTCTTCGTGCAAGGGAAGAAAGTTCTACAAAAAGAGGAATAAGTGTTTCTACATTTAAGCTATTATTTTCTTTAAATAAAATTCCAAAGAGCTTTGGCACTTTTTTAATATCCTGTGTTGGAAAAGCAATTGTTACTGCTCCAACGGTTCCAAGCACAATGATTAGCAAGGCAGGGATGTTGAATAATACTGTTACATTCACACCTTTTAAAATCATCCCAACAAAAACAGCGATGATTCCAACAATTAAACCAATGAGAGAAGTTTTATCCATAGTATGCTAGCCACCTAATTACATTTATTAAAGATTACAGTTGATGTGCTCTTCTATTCTTTTCATCGACAATTTTTAGAAGATGTTAATACTTTAAAGAGGAAAAAATAAAAACCCAGAAAGAGGATATCTCTTTCCGGGTTTTTGAGTTTAATTTTACATAAATATGCCAAGTAAAAGTGTTGCAAGAATAACAGTCACTGCTCCACCGATACGAGTAGAAACCTGTGCGAAAGGCATTAAGCCCATACGGTTTGAAGCAGAAAGGATAGCAACGTCTCCGGTTCCACCAAGACCGCTGTGACAGCCTGTTACAATAGCAGATTCAACAGGGTACATTTTCATAAGTTTACCAACAAAGAATCCAGCTGTTACCATTGCTAATACAACAGAAGCACAGATCACTACGTATCCAACTGTTAATACAGCAGCAACGTCTTCTAAGGGGATATAAAGTAATCCCAATCCAACCATAAGTGGCCATGTAAGGTTTGTCGAAATAAATTTGTATAAGTTGTATGTTCCATCTTCCATCTTTTTCGGAAGGAGTTGAAAAATCTTAACAAGTGCTGCTGCGAAAATCATAACGATTGGACCAGGGATATTAAGGCCAAAAGCTTTATCTAATAGACCGTGTACAAGGCTCCCTGTAATAAAGAACGTACAGGCAATTAGAAGTCCAGCACCCATAAGAGAAAAGTCAATTTTACGTTTTTCATTCATTGCTTTTAATAATTCTTCATCATTACCTGTTTTAACAAGCATTCCTTGTCCATTTAAATGTGGTTTTTTCTCACCTAAGTTTTTCATATAACCAGCACAGATGATCGCACATACGTTACCAATAATCGCAGCTGGAATAAGCTGTGATACAAGTTCAGTAGAAGGTTGATCAAGAATCTGTGAGTAACCTAATGAAAGAGGTAAAATTCCTTCACCAATTCCTCCCGATATAATCGGTACAACAATGAAGAAAAGTGTATGTTTTGGATCATATCCAAAAAGCATACCAACTAAAACACCAACAACAACAGCACTAATCGTTCCAACGATAAGTGGGACAGCCATTCGCATGAATCCTTGTACAAGAACAAGGCGGTGCATTCCTAAAATACTACCAGCAACAAGGCAGGAAATATAGAAATATAAAAAGTTAGATGTCTTCATTAATGTCGTAACCGCTTCCATAGAAGAATCATTCATCCAACCTAGGAAAACAAATAGTGATGGAATAAACAATGACATAATAGCGGGGCCACCAATATTTTTCAAAATCGGTACTTTCATACCAATATCCCCTAAAAGAAATCCAGCAACCATAATAATTGCAAATCCACCAATCATATCAGGCGGAAGTTGATTGTAAATTGCAGCAGCAATAACAATAGCTGAAAAAAGAACATAAAGTGGTAAAGGAAGTGGACCTACCTTAATATCCATAAGCTTTTGAAAGAAATTTTTATTATTATTCTCCGGAAAAGAAACCGTTTCCATTTCTCTAGCGTTTTGCATCGTAATACCCCCTTGCTTAATGTTAATTTCATTCTAATATTGTGACGATAGTTTGAACATTTTATTAAATTATTTATAAAAGTTTTGAAACTAAAAAAATAGTTTTTTATCATTGGAAAAGCTAGAGATTCAGAAAAATTGTAGAGGCATACTTTATTGATTCTAATGAAATAAAATCCTTGATAATATAAGTTTTTCACTTCTTGAAAATAGAATAAAAGTGAATGAACATAAAAAGAGGTAAAGTTTAGTTTAAATTATCAAAAAAATGAAACGGTTTACATTTTGGAAATGAATTTACATTTTTTAATTAAAGAAAATAAAGTAACAATCAATATGATAAATATAGTATTGGTGTAAAAAGTAGGATAAACAGATTTTTGAAAATAGGAGCATATACATATAGAGAGAAAGCATTGTGAGGAGGCGGTGGTTCGTGAAAGGAAAACAACGTATGAACACAAAGCTTGTGCACGATGTTGAACAATTGCAAGAAGAGACGAAAAGTTTATCTTTTCCCATTTTTCAAACCTCTACATTTTCTTTTGAAACAGCCCAACAAGGTGAAAAAAGATTTCTTGGAGAAGAAGCAGGATATATGTATTCCCGACTAGGGAACCCAACCGTTTCAGCTCTTGAAAGAAAGATAGCTGAGCTTGAATGTGGTTTTTCTTGTCTTTCTTTTGGTTCCGGCATGGCAGCGGTTTCTGCTGTATTATCTTCTCTTACGAAGGCAGGTGATCATGTTATATGTTCAAGTGGCATATACGGGTGTACGTATACGCTTCTGGAATTTATGAAAAAGAAATACAATATCACTTATGACTTCTGCCAAATGGACACGAAGCGAAGCATAGAAGGACTTATTCGTCCTGAAACAGCCTGTATTTTTATTGAAACGCCTATAAATCCTACAATGGAAATTGTTGACTTGGAGCTTGTATCTTGTATTGCAAAAGCACACCACATTCCTGTTGTTGTCGACAATACATTTAGTTCTCCATATATTCAAAGGCCTTTAGAATGGGGGTGTAATATTGTTATTCATAGCGCTACTAAATATTTAGGAGGACATGGAGATGTAATTGCAGGACTTGTTGTAGGTGGAGAAGAGTGCATGAAAGAAATGAAAAAGTCTGTTCATAAAGATATGGGTGGAATTCTTTCTCCTTTTGATGCTTGGCTTTTGTTACGAGGAATTAAAACGCTTGGTGTACGTCTTGATAGGCAATGTTTAAATGCTGAAAAACTTATGAACCGGTTAAGTAAACATAGAGCAATTGAAAATGTTTACTATCCTTTTGATCCTAATCATACTCATTATAAAATTGCTAAGAAGCAAATGAGTCTTGGCGGAGGGATTATTTCGTTTGAAATTAAAGGAGGGAAAGAAGAAGCACAAACGTTTCTTAACGCATTATCATGGATTAAAATCGCAGTAAGCTTGGGAGATGTTGAAACACTAATTCAGCATCCAGCTACAATGACCCATGCAGGTATTCCACTAAAAGAGCGCGAACGAATGGGAATTACAAATGGACTTATTCGATTATCAGTTGGAATTGAAGAATGGCAAGATATATGGAAGGATTTAAAAAGCGCACTGGATCGTATTCAATAGAAGAAACTAATCATGCTCTAATGTTTTTTTGAAAAAAGAAGTGACCAGGCGACATCCTTGTGATAGTTTGGTCACTTTTATGATTAGAGAACAAATTTCTATAAAAAACGAAACCTTCTTTTATGTTGTTCGTATTACATATTAAGACTTATTTATCTAAGAAATTTGGAGTACAGCAATTTGATAAAACTAGTAAACTATAATACGATAAATAGGTGAGGAAATCACGTTAACGTGATTTTTGAAATGACAAGGAGGGAATCCAATGGCGATTACGCTTCAAAAGGGTCAGCGTATTGATTTGACAAAGGGAAATCCAGCACTTTCCAATATCTTAATTGGATTAGGATGGGATCCTGTTCAATCAAGCGGTGGCGGAGGGCTTTTAAGCTCTTTGTTTGGAGGCGGAAATAAAGCTCCAAACGTTGATTGTGATGCTTCAGTTCTTATGTTGCAAGATGACAAAATTACGAAAAAAGAGCAGCTTATCTATTTTGGTAACTTAAAAAGCTCATGCGGAAGTGTAACACACAGTGGAGACAACTTAACAGGTGAGGGAGCTGGGGATGACGAGCAAATTTTAGTGAATTTGCAGGATATTCCATCTTACATAAACAAACTTGTTTTTGTTGTTAATATTTATGATTGTGTTCGTCGTAAGCAAGATTTTGGAATGCTCAAAAATGCTTATATTCGCGTTCAAAACCAAGATAACGGCGAACAACTTCTTCGCTTTAATCTAAGTGATGATTACAGCGGAAAGACAAGTCTTGTTGTAGCAGAAATCTATCGACATGGTAGTGACTGGAAGTTTGGTGCTATTGGTGATGGAACAAAAGATACAAACCTTCAAGAGCTTGTTCGTAATTATTCTTAAAATGTATTGAAGAAAGGCTATTTGTTTACTTTCATATAAAAAGGAGAGAGAAATTATGGCTATTTCATTATCAAAAGGACAAAAAATTGATTTAACAAAAACAAATCCTGGATTAACAAAAGTTACAGTTGGTTTAGGTTGGGATACAAATAAATATGATGGTGGGAAGGACTTCGATTTAGATAGCTCTTGTTTCCTATTAGATGCAGCTGGAAAATGTCCATCTGAAGGAGAGTTTATCTTCTATAATCAGCCAAAGCATTCAAGCGGTGCTGTTGAACATACAGGAGATAACCGTACAGGAGAAGGAGCTGGAGACGACGAACAAGTCGCTGTTGATTTACAGGCTGTTCCTTCAAATGTTGAAAAGATTGCTTTTGTAATTACGATTCATGATGGTGAAGCGCGTAACCAAAACTTTGGACAAGTTTCAAACAGTTTTGTTCGTATTCTAGATCAGCAGTCTAATAAAGAACTTATTCGCTATGATTTAGGAGAAGACTTCTCGATTGAGACAGCTGTTGTAGTTGGTGAACTTTACCGTCATGGCGGAGAGTGGAAATTTGCTGCTGTTGGTTCTGGTTACCAAGGCGGACTTGCTGCACTTGTTAAAGACTACGGTTTAGATGTGTAAATAAAACAATTAGTCGGTGCTAAAAAGCACCGGCTTTTCTCAGAATAAAAAAGGAGGAATAACAATGTCAATTTCATTATCAAAAGGTCAGCGCATTGATTTAACAAAAACAAATCCTGGGTTAGTAAAAGGAATCATTGGACTTGGTTGGGATTTGAATCAATACGATGGCGGTGCTGGATTTGACCTTGATGCATCTGCTTTTTTAGCTGATGAAAAAGGAAACTGTCAAAATGATCATGATTTTATTTTTTATAACAATTTAAAACATCCAAGTGGGGGTGTTGAGCATACTGGAGACAATAGGACAGGAGAAGGATCAGGAGATGATGAGCAACTTGTCGTTGACTTTTCAAAAATTCCCGAAAACATTCACAGAGTGGGTATTACTGTTACGATTCACGATGCGGAAAGCCGCAATCAAAACTTTGGACAAGTCTCAAATGCTTTTGTTAGATTCGTTGATGAAGTAACAGGGAAAGAACTAATTCGTTATGATTTAGGGGAAGATTTTTCCATCGAAACAGCCGTTGTAGTATGTGAGCTTTATCGTCATAATGGAGATTGGAAATTCAACGCAATTGGCAGTGGATTTTCTGGTGGTTTAGCTGCTCTTTGCCGTAACTATGGCTTAGAAGTATAACAGCTGCTTTTCATCTAGTAGGAGGAACTGATATGGAAATTTTACACAAAATGCTTCATACCTATGCACAAGCTTTTGACTTGCATGCATGGGCTGAAGTATTAACAGACCCCGTTTCTTGGGGATTAATTGGTACCCTTGTTATTTTAGAAGGTTTGTTATCTGCGGATAATGCCCTTGTATTAGCAACAATGGTCAAGCCTTTGCCAGCAGACAAGCAAAAAAAGGCGTTAACTTACGGACTTTTTGGAGCCGTATTTTTTAGATTCTTATTCATTGGACTAGGCATGTTCCTTATTAAGTTCTGGTGGATTAAAGTGTTAGGTGCCGCATATCTTGCTTGGCTTGTCATCTCACATTTCTTCCTCAATGGAAATGATGAAGGTGGAGCAAAGAAACCGGGATTTTTAGTACGTGTATTTGGAATTTTTTGGGGAACGGTTATTGCTGTTGAATTGATGGACCTTGCCTTTTCAGTAGATAGTATTTTAGCTGCCCTTGCAATTTCTGAGAAAGTTTGGGTTCTTTTATTAGGCGGAGTGCTTGGAATTATTATGATGCGTACTGTTGCCGGATTCTTCTTACGTCTAATGGATCGTATTCCAGAATTAGAACATACTGCTTTTATATTAATTGCAATTATTGCTTTAAAAATGTTCGCAAGTGTATTTCATTATGAATTGCCGCATACTGCATTCTTTATTATTGTTATCTTAGCATTTGTTATTACATTTATTATTCATAAACGAAATCAGAAAAAGCATCAGATGGACGAAGTTGCTGCTTCAAAAGAGGACGAGTAATTAATAAAAAAGAAGGAGTCTTTATGTCTCCTTCTTTTTGTAACTCATGATTGAAGAAAGCGGTGTCTTTCACTGCATCTATTTAATTGAGCTACACTATACAAGAGGTTTCTTATGATTTGGGAGGTACATCCATATGAATAAAAGCCAATTTTATTTTAGTAATAGAAAGAATGTTGTGATAGATGATAACACTAAATAAAATCAATTTAAGCAGCGATCATATTTTAAGTTCAGCACAAGCTTGTGAAGAATGGGGAATTAACTCATCAACCTTAAGGAAAAGGGTTCAAGATTTTCCGGTAGGAAGTATTCGGAAATTTGGTAACTGCTATGCAGTAACTCGCTCTGGCATGGTTGCAGTTTTTGGCCATCCTAAAAGTCCTAAAAACAAATGATAGCAGAAAGGAGGAGAAAAAATGGTTGGACAAAGAATTACTGTTTCCCACTATCCTCTCCAAACCGATAGCTGGGGGGAGCAAATAGAGAAGCCGTTAAAAGAGAGACCGGGTTATAGTGAAGAAGAAGGTCTTGCTTTTTCCACGATTGGCGCTCGCATTATTGGCATCACTCATGATGAAACAGAGTATTATATTAAGCTTTATGAATTGGCTCAAAAACAGGATGTTCATATATTAAGTGAGGAGCTAGATAAAACTATTTCACAAGAAAGGTTCCAAGCAATCCAGAAAATCCATATGGTTAACCAGAGAGAGAACGGATTATCCATTAACCGCTTTGTTGCTTTTTTAGAAGGTGAACAACTTATCCCCAAACATGAAAATCCGCTCTTTCATCGTCATATTCGTTTATCCTTTATGGAAGTATTAAAACATTTTGATCAATACTATGGTTTTGCACATGAGGACTTCAGGCGCGTCTTTTTAGATTTAATGAAGTGGTCTTGGAATCATCTTGACTCATGGTTAAAAACATATTCTATTTTTGAGAAACTACCTTGTATTGTATGGTATGGAGATATGAATAAAAGTCAGGTGTATTTTTTCTATTATTTAGCTTTACTTGGCTTTGATATTATCGTTTTCCACCCAGGCGGGGAAGATGATTTCTCGTTAATAGATGAGAAAGAGACATTTACAGATGTTGTGAAACATCCGCTTAACGGGGAAATCAAACCTTTTCCAACGGAAGAACCTGAGCGAAAAGGTACAGTTGCTTACAAAGCTTCACAAGAAATGCATCATACAATTCATCATGAAGGATCTTCCCTTTATAAACCTTGGCAATTTCGTGATTACGTGCCAACGGCTGTCACACTTAAAACAACGTATGATGAGACATTTATTCTAGCAAGAGAGAGAGCATTTATTCGGCCGAACTTTTCCGTTCAGAACGAACAAGTTCGTATTCCAAATTTATTTGCTAAAATTATGGGAGTATCACATAGTGAACGTGAATATTGGGATCGTGTTCAAACCCTAACAGAATATGAAGAAGCATCGCTTGTCCAATCGTTTCCGTTCACGACAGAAATTCAAGCAAATTATCAATATCACTATCAACATTGCCTAAACCGAAAAGGTGAGCTTGACGAGGAGAAGATGAGAAGAAGCAACTGGTGGAAATATGAGCATTTGCCAGAGGGATTACAAAAAGGGATAGCAACGGCTATTGCTAATACATGCAAAACAACAAATTGGCTGACGAAACAAGGGGAAACAGAAGAAGAGGCTAAGCTTTATCTTTTTACTCAAATTACATCTATTCCAACGTTTGTACTAGAATTGATGCAGAAGTTTGATTATGCGCAAGAAGTACCAAAACTTGTCTTATATTGCAATGAAAAAAATGGCATTCTTTCTCGTTCAGATGCAGCCCTTCTGCTACTTTTAAATGAATTTGGCTTTGATCTTTTCCTTTATAATCCACAAGGTCATAATGATTTAGAGCTTTATCTTAACAGCGAATGCTTTGATACACACTGGCTAGATGAAATGGTGTTTGGGCAAGATTTTAAGCAACCTTCCATCTTTCGTAAAGTATTAAAATCTATGAAAAAATAGAAAGGAAGATTATCATGACAAATTCAAATACAGGATTAGTAACAACAGAGCCTGATGATCAGCTAACAGAAGTTACAGCAGATGAAACGAGGCTTGAGCTTCGTAAAGAACCAGAAGTGCAGCAGCTTGCACAAAGTATTGATTACAGAAATCAAACTGCTTTATTAGAGTTCGGGAAAGAGCCTGCTGTGCAGCTTTCTCAGTTTTCAGATCAAATCTTATCGATGATGAGAGCGTCTGAGATGAATGACTCCAGTACAATGCTAAAACAGCTTGGTAAATTAATGGATAAATTTGATAAGAATGATTTTGAAGAAAAGAAAGGGTTTTTAGGCAAAATTTTTAAACGTGGCGAAAAGATGATTGATAAGATTTTCGCTAAATATCAAACACTTGGAAAAGAAATTGATAAAATTCATGGAGAGATTTCAGGCTACAAAGATAAAATGGTGCAAACAACAAATACGTTAGAAGATATGTACCAACATAATATTGCATACTATTTAGATTTAGAAAAGTATATTGTTGCTGGTGGACTTAAAGTGGATGAGCTTAAGTCAGAGGTCCCGGAGTTAGAGAAAAAAGCAGCAGGCGGAAACCAAATGGCCTCAATGCAGCTTGATACTTTAAATAACAGCATCCAAGCACTTGAAGAACGAATCTATGATTTAGAAATGGCACGTATTGTTGCTGTTCAAACAGCGCCACAAATTCGGATGCTTCAGCGTGGGAATACAAAGCTGATTGGTAAAGTGAACTCGGCCTTTATTACAACTATTCCAATCTTTAAAAATGGTATTATTCAAGCTGTTGCGGCAAAACGCCAAAAACTTGTGGCAGATTCATTAAGCGAGCTTGACCGTCGTACAAATGAAATGATCTTAAAAAATGCTCAAAATATTTCAACACAAAGTACGGAAATTGCTCGTATGTCTGGTCAGCCTAGCGTGAAAATTGAGACGCTTGAAGAATCTTGGAATATTATTATGAAAGGGATGGAAGAGACTCAGGCAATTGAAGAGGAAAACAAACGCCTTCGTGAAGATGGTACAAAACGCGTTATGCAGCTTCAGGATAAGATGAAAACTTATGGAAAGTAAATCAAAAGCCAGACCTTCCTTCTCGGAAGATCTGGCTTTTTTATATGCTGTCTTCTTTGTTGTGTGAGGATGGCAAAGAATCTACTTTTTTAGATTGACTAAAGTCAACTAAAGAGCGGAATAGAACGATAAAAATAGCTGTCACAGCAAAGAACAGAACAAGAATCCCAAGTGTAGCAAGCAGCATATTTAGCATAAGCATTCCTCCTTTTTATAGATGTATGCACGTAGTAGGTTTTCTTTTCCTTAAAAAGTAAGCTGCAAAATGTTTATCTTTTAAGAACAATTGATCGTCAATAAGAAGAGTGGATATTGTTTCTTTATTTACGTTCATGATTCTTTCAATTTTAGAGAATAATTCAATAAGAAAGAGATGTTAGAGTGTAAAGAGGAGAAAAGAGGAGGGGTTACATGGCATCAGAAGAACTTATCCAACAGGCAAAAGAGTTTATTGAAATCTGTTATACAGAGCTTCATAAAACAGAGGAAGAAAAAGAAGAGAGAATAACGGCAGTTGTTGAACAAATAGAGAGAAACGGCAGTTATCAACATACATTTGAAGAGCTTGAACATGGTGCACGGATGGCTTGGCGAAATAGCAATCGCTGTATTGGGCGTTTGTTTTGGACCTCGCTTACAGTTCGTGACAAGCGTCATGTAAGAAAAGAAGAAGAAATATTAGATGCCCTTATTGAGCATATTGAATATGCAACAAACGGAGGAAAAGTTCGGCCTACAATTAGTATATTTAGAGAAGAGCAAGGGGAAGAAAAGGTTCAGATCTGGAACCATCAGCTTATTCGCTATGCAGGCTATCAAACAGAATTTGGGCTGATTGGTGACTCCGCTTCTCTTTCGTTTACAAAAGTTTGTGAGAGACTAGGTTGGCAAGGAGAAAGAACAAATTTTGATCTTCTTCCTCTTGTTGTAAGCATTGGGAAACGAAAACCAATTTGGAGAGACATTCCAAAAACAGCTATTGTGGAAGTGATGATTGAACATCCTCGAATTCAACAGTTTAAGGATCTCAAAGTAAAATGGTATGGGGTGCCAATTGTATCTGATATGCGATTAGAAATTGGGGGGCTTTCCTACACAGCAGCACCTTTTAATGGATGGTATATGGGAACAGAAATTGGAGCAAGAAATTTAGCTGATACTGATAGATATAATCTTTTGCCAAAAGTGGCTTCTATACTAGGGCTAGATACAAGTCGGAATGCAACACTTTGGAAAGATAGAGCTTTAATCGAACTTAACGAGGCTGTATTGTTTTCTTTTAAAAAGCAGGGAGTCAGCATTGTTGATCATCACACGGCAGCAGAGCAGTTCCGCCTTTTTGAAGAAAGAGAGCGAAAAGCAGGACGAGGTGTAACAGGGAACTGGACATGGCTTATTCCCCCTTTATCACCTGCTACAACGCATATTTTTCATAAACCTTATCAAAATAAAGTGCTAACGCCCAACTACTTTTATCAAACAAGACCATATGAAGGATAGAAAACGTTAATAATGAATTTTAAAAGAAGAAAAGTTTGCAAGGTGGTTTTGCTCTGAGTAAGAAAGTTTGTCCACTTGTGAGAAAGGAGAACCACCTTTTACTTTCTCTATAAAGTGTTTTATCCGCTCTTCAGGACCTTCTACTTCAATCTCAACACTTCCATCAGCTGAATTTCTAACAAAACCAACTAAATCAAATTCCCCTGCTTGAAGAGCTGTGAAGTAGCGGAATCCAACCCCTTGTACTTTTCCTTGGACAATAATGTGATAATGTTTCATTTTATTAACCTCCTTTTATTTGATATTAACAAATCTGAAATTATTAAACATTTGAAAAGGCAAGAGGCGTTTTTTAGAGAATGACCTATGCTATACTTCAAATTATAGAAACAGTCACAAAAGTTAAAATAGGTATAGAAGTTTTAGGGAAATAAGGAGGAACAAATGACTCAAAATATTTTAATCATTGAAGATGAAGAAAAAATAGCTCGTGTAATTTCCTTAGAATTAGAATACGAAGGATATCAATCAGATATTGCTACGAGCGGTAAAGAGGGGCTAGAGCTCTTTCAAAAAGGCAACTGGGACCTTATTTTGCTTGATGTTATGCTACCAGAGCTAAATGGAATGGAAGTGCTGAGGAGGATTCGTTCTACGGATACGTATACTCCTGTTATATTAATTACAGCTCGTGACTCTGTTGTAGATAAAGTTAACGGACTTGATCAAGGAGCCAATGACTATATTACAAAGCCTTTCCAAATTGAAGAACTGTTAGCGAGAATTCGCGCATGTCTCAGAACAAATGCAATATATCAAAAAGAAGAAGAAGAGGAACAGCTTCAAGCAGGGGATCTAACGGTTAATGAGAAGACAAGAGATGTGATTAGACGCGGAGAAGCGATTGAATTAACACCAAGAGAATTTGATTTGCTTGTGTATCTGCTTCGAAACAAGCAGCAAGTTTTAAACAGAGAGCAAATTCTCACAAATGTGTGGGGGTTTGACTACTATGGTGATACAAATGTTGTCGATGTATATGTGCGTTATTTAAGAAGAAAAGTAGACTACCCTTTTGATACACCACTCATCCATACAGTTAGAGGAGTAGGCTATACGCTAAAGGAGCAAGCTTAATGCCTATTAAGTATAAAATTTATATTTTTACAACAGTAACGTTACTCTCGTTACTGTTGCTTGCAAATAGTGCTGTTTATTTGTTGTTTAATAAAATGACAACAGACAGTGAACTAGAACGTCTTCAAACTCAAGCAAAAGACATGGTTGGTACAATTCAACCTCAGGATAATCTTCAACAGCTATTAACAGCATACCTGCCCCCAAATGGAATGATACGCGTGATTGACGAAGACAATAAGCTTGTATCAAATACTCTAACAAAAGAAATTCATTTTCAGAAGCTGCCTGTTACGTATCAGCATGGGGAAAAAGCATTTGTACGGGAATATAATGGAGAAAAGTTTGCTGTTGTATATCATCCCTTGATTTGGACAGATGGTTCAATTGTGAGCTTAGAGATTACAACAAGCTTAAAACAAATGAGTGAAAATTTAAGTGCTCTTCGTTTTGTTTTGATTGGGACGTCACTCTTAATTTTAATTCCCATTATTCTTGCGAGCCGAACCTTAGGAAATATTGTGCTTTCACCTATTCAATCTCTTGTGCAAACGATGGAAGAAATTCAAAAAAACGGACGATTTAAAAAACTTTCATTACCAAAATCTTCGCGTGATGAGTTATACATTATGGGGAAAACATTCAATAATATGATGGACATTTTAAGGCGGAATTTTGAGAAACAGCAGCAGTTTGTTTCAGATGCTTCGCACGAATTAAAGACACCACTAACTGTTATTGAAAGCTATGCAAGCCTCCTAAAGAGATGGGGTACAAAAAAGCCTGAAGTCCTTGAAGAATCAATTGAAGCTATTCATTCTGAAGCTGTTAGAATGAAAGAGATGACAGAACAGATGCTTATGCTTGCTCAAAGCAATGAACAAGGAGATCTTCAGGAAGAAGAAGTGGATGTTGTTCACCTTGTTGCAGAACTTTCACAGCGCTTAGAACATGCCTATAATAGGACAATTAAGGTTCATAAAGAGGAAGAGAACATAACTATTGTAGGCGATTGCAATAAGCTCAAACAGCTTTTGATTATTTTACTTGATAATGGCCTAAAGTATAGTGAGAAACACTTGGATGTGTCTCTTCACAAGAAGCCAAAAGGTGTTACAGTTTCTGTTCAAGATTACGGAATTGGTATTCCCCAGGAAGATCAAGCATCTATTTTTGATCGGTTCTACAGAGTAGATAAAGCAAGAAACCGAAAAAGCGGTGGAACAGGTCTAGGTCTTGCTATTGCCAAAAACATTGTAGAAGCTCATAAAGGCACGCTCATCTTTACGAGCGTGCCTGGAGAAGGGTCAACATTTACAATTGCCCTTCCATTTCATATAAAACAAGATATGCCCAAAAAAAGATTGAAAAGGAAATAAAACCCTTGCAGTATTTCAATCATTTATAGTTCTTTCTTACTGTTTTCTCATTTTGTTTTGCTATAGTTTTTGATAAGAAGGGAGGAACAGATATGAGAAAAAGTCTGATTGTTCTTCTTAGTTTACTCCTTATTGTCATTTTAGGATTTGGTACTTATCGTACGATTGCATCAAAAGATGAAAAACATTATAGTCAGCATGATGTAAAAGGTCTTATTACTGAAAAATATAGAGGTAAAATTCAAAGTGTCGAACATATTGGCGAAAGCTATGTTGCTCAATTTCAAAATGAATCAGGAATTTATAAAGCTATTATTAATAGTGAAGATGGAGAAGTAACAGATCTTGTTCAAATTAAAAGTAGCGGTAAAACATCGCTAACTGAAACAGAGATTAAAGATATTGCTTTGAAACAAGCGACAGGCGATATTTCAAATATTAAGCTTCACGAGGATAAAAAGAATCCTTATTATGATATTGAAGTGACAGGGAAAGAAAAAAAAGTGGAAATGAAAATTGCTAAAATGGACGGAGAACTTTTATCTAAGGAAGAGTATAAGCTTGAAACTAACGAAACAGAACAAGAAGGAAAAGGTAGTGAAAAGTCTTCAATTATTAATAAAAAGAAAGCAGAGGAAATTGCTCTTACCAAGTTTAAGGGAAAAGTAAAAGAAACAGATTTAGGAGAAGAAGATGGTCTTTTGCAATATGAAATTGAGATTGAAGACAGCAGCGGGCAAGAAGCTGAAGTTTACATTAATGCTTATACTGGCACAATTATTCGTTTTGAACTTGATAAAGATGACTAAAAAACCTTGTACACACTGTGCAAGGTTTTTCTTTCATCATGGAAATTAAATAGTTTTCTCATACGTTTATCATTTTCTTTTCCTTTTCTTATCATTTTCCGTGGGTAATATAAAAGTAAGAAAACGATAGGAGGATGAAAGTTATGAAATTCAAAGCAACAGTATTAGCAGGTGCAATAGCATTTGGCAGTGCAGCTTATGGAGTACATGCAATGGGAACAAATAGTGAAGAAGCAAATAAAAATACGCAACCTGCTAAAATTAGCATAGATGAAGCAAAAAGTATTGCTGTAAAAGAAGTTGATGGAAAAGTTACAGACGTTGATCAAGATCGAGAAGGTCCATATGTTGTTTATGAAGTAGAAGTTCAAACTTCAAATGGAGAAAAAGACATTGAAATTAATGGGCAAACAGGTAAAGTGCTAAAAGATGAGGATGATCTGCTAAAAGAGCAAGCTAAAATTACAGCACAAGAAGCTGAGACAATTGCTTTAGGAAAAGTATCTGGAGAAATGACGGATCTTGACTTAGATTATGACGACCGAACAGCAAAAGTAGTTTATGAAGTTGAAGTAACTCACAACGGATTAGAGCAGGACGTGAAAATTGATGCTGTTACAGGTGATGTGCTGCATGTTCAAAAAGATGAGGATGATCGTGATGACGACCGCGATGACGAAAATATTAATTCATCTCAAGTGAAAGTCACAGCACAAAAAGCAGAAAGTATTGCTGTAAAAGAAGTTGATGGAGAAGTTGTGAGCATTGAACTTGATGAAGATGATGGTGTAGCACTTTACGAGATTGAGGTTCAATCCAATAAAGGAGAAGCAGAAGTAACTGTTTCTGCCACAAATGGTGATGTGCTAGAAGTAGAATGGGATGATTAATCTATAAGAGAGCTACAAGATCGCCTAAAATGTTGGATGTAAGTTAAATAGAGGTCGAATAAAGTGGAATAATAAAATAAATTAGTATTATTTTACGGGAAATACATCGAAAAAAGGGGAACCGAGTCCAAGACTCGATTCCCTTTTTTTAACGTAAGTAACGTCTTGCTCCTGCATATTCTTCTCCATATCCAGATGTCTCAATTTTATCAATTTTCACCGTTGTGCTCGTATTAGGAGAATGAATCATTTCACCATTTCCAATATACATTCCAACATGATGTACACGCCCTTTGCCTTTTTCATATGCAAAGAAAACAAGATCGCCTTTTTGTAGATCTTCTCGTTCAACAGGCTTTCCATGTGTTGCTTGGACAGATGAATCACGAGGGATAGTGATACCATGTGATTTATAGAGAGTGTACGTAAAGCCTGAACAATCAAATCCATACCCAGACATTCCCGCCCAAAGATATGGCAAACCTAAAAACTGTTTCCCAGAGCGAATTAAATCATCAGCAGTTGGCTCTGGAATGTCTTGCTCTGTTTGATAAATAGAAGCATCAGATTTGCGTAGCCACTGTGCTCCGCTGTTTGGAGTGTATACAAGTAATTTATTTCTCTTCTCTTTGAGTACAGGAAGTCTTGTATTAAAACTGATTTCTATTCCTTTCTTCTTTTCGGCAAAATCCTTAAAAAGAGGGGCAGTGTTTGCTGTTACTAAAGCAAATGGACGTTTTTCTTTTAAGACGGAAAAGGAAGGGCTTTTAGAGAGTTGAGCTTTAGGCATCCAGCCAGGATAACCTTTGTCATTTCTAGGTGTTGGCTGATCATGTACGGCTACTTTAACCCAACCATTTTGTTCTTCAAGGATGGTCACCTTTGAGCCATAGAGGGCTTGTGTTTCTAAATTCCCAACAAGCCATAACTTCTCCTCATAGCTCATAGCTGAAGTCCATTTTTTCATATCAACCGGATTTGAAGTAGAAGGGGCATCAAGTTTTCTTGCAATGTTTGGTTCTGTCCAAAGTGTCGCTACTGAAACATTCACAAAAGCTTCATCTTTTTTCATTTCCTTTGCTTTTGTCACAGAAGAAAAAGAAAACAAAAATAACAGAGATAAAATAAAAACCCACATTTTTTTCATAACAAATCCTCCTTTAAATTAGACAGAAATGGAAAGGGAGTTGTGAGAAATACCAATCCCGCTGTCTTCTGATAAAATGATTTTCTCCTTCAGAATATGATGATCAACAGTTAAATCTTCCAACCAAAGCGGGGCATCAAGGTCAATCATCGTAATGTTAGGATGGGATGCTGCTACATGTGCAGCAGCAACAACGCTAATAGAAGCTTCCATCATACTTCCAATCATACATTCGACATTATAAGACTGGGCAATGCTGGCAATCGTAAGAGCATTTCGTATGCCTCCAGTTTTCATTAGTTTAATATTCAAGAAATCAACTGCCTTGTTCTCAAGGAGGCGAATAGCATCTCTAGTTGAAAAAAGACTTTCATCAGCCATAATAGGAGTGAAAACATGCTCTTTGACAAACTTAAGCCCTTCAATGTCAGTAGCATCAACAGGTTGCTCTACAAGTGTAAGGTTTACCTGTTGTCTTTCAAGTGATTGAATAATTTTGACCGCTTCTTTTGCCCTCCATCCTTGATTTGCATCAATTCTTAGAGAAACAGAGGGACCCACAGCCTTACGCACGGCTAAAATTCGTTCTATATCTTTTTCGCCGTTTTTCCCCACTTTAATTTTTAAAATCGAGAATCCTTCAGAAATTAGCTTTTTTGCTTCATTTGCCATGTTTTCAGCAGAATCTACGCTAACAGTCATATCGTTTTCTAATAAAGTCTTTTTTCCGCCGAGTAATGTATACAAAGGAAGACCCAACAGCTTGCTGTAGCCATCATAAAGGGCAATTTCAACGGCTGCTTTAGCACTCGTATTCCCAATACACGCATTCTGGATAGCGGTTAGAAGAAAGTTCAAATTGTGAATGTCTTTGTTTACTAAAAGTGGAGCTAGTACATTTTTAATAATATCTTTGATTCCTTCAGTACTGTCTCCTGTAATAGCAACAGTTGGAGCTGCGGACCCTATTCCAACTATGCCGTTTTCAAGCTTTAAAAAGACAAACACGTTTTCAATTGATGTTACAGTGCGTAGAGCAGTCTTAAACGGTTTTTTCAATGGAATAACTTTTGTATGGAGAGAGATCGTCTCGATTTTCATTTTGTTCATCCTTTCTTACAGTTTGGAAAGAATAAAGTTTGTAATAAGGCCAAAATACGTACCAAAAAAGCTGCCCATAATAGCCATAATGATGCCAATTGGAATTAATGAGCGATGAAAAGCTCCTGCTAGAATAGGCGCTGAGGCAATTCCTCCTACGTTGGCCAGAGAAGCGACGCCCATTGTAAATAAATCAAGTTTGAAAATTTTGGCTAGAAGAATCATGATTAAAGCATGAAACAACAGAATCATAAAACCAGATAAAATGTAGATAGGGGCTTGTAAAATCTGTGAGAAGTCTGCATGTGAAGCAATAAGTGCAATGACGATATAAAGCATCACTTTGGATAACTCCATGGAACCAGGAATTTTTGCTACTTTCGTCATAGCAAGCACAACCCCCACAAAAGATGCGATAACGATGGTCCATGTTGTTCCATTTACGGCTTCTCCAAGTTCAGGAAGCCTATTTCCAATTGCTGTTGAAATTGCGGCTACGAAAAGTCCGAGTGCAAGCATCCCAAGCATTTCAACAAAGCCGATATTTTTAGATTCGCTTTCTTCAGATGAAGCAGCAAGCTCTGCCGTCACTTGGTCTAAATACTTCGTATCTGTTTTTGTCCACTTATTAAAAACTTTTGCAAAAGGCACAAGCCAAAACATAAACATTACCCAAATGGAATAGTTAATCGTGTCCATAATAAGCGCGTAGCCGAAAATGCCTTCTGGAACGTTTAAAATATCTTGAAGGACCACCATATTGGCAGAACCACCTGTCCAGCTTCCGCTTAGTGCTGCGAACGCTTTATCAGTACCAGGTGCATAAAAGCTTTGCAAAAGAGCAAAGGTAATAGAAAATCCTGCGATAATACTAAAAGAGGCTGCAAAGAAAGTGAGCAACATCTTTGGCCCAAGTTTAAATAACTTCCGTAAATCACAGTGTAAAAGCATCAGCATCAGCATAGCAGGTAGAAGAGCACCTCTTAAGGAATTATAAGTGCTATCCATTGAGTCACTCGTGCCAAACAGCCCAAATGTTTGCATAAGAGTACAGCCGATATAAATCAATACAATGCCTGGTACATATTTAAAAAACTTGCTTTTAATTTTGCTTTCAGCAAGCGCAACAATAGCTGTAAAGGCGATTAAAATACTCACATATAAGAACCCATCTTCAATCATAAAAGCTCCTCCTTAAAATAAAATGAAAAAATCCAGCCCTTAGAAGAAAGTGTCCTCTAAAGGCTGGATTTCATCTGCGTGAAACAGATCAAGCAGCACTAATTATTTTAAACTATTATATTTAATGAGCGCATTTTTAAGCGCTACTGTTAATGCCTTTTGGGAAGATCCAAAATAACGATTTTGAATTTCAGCACATAGTTCTTCATAGTCTTGAATGTTTTTATAAATGAGAATGGACTTAACAAATGCTGACGTAAGAGGAACGGTAGCAGAACAGTCTGCATCTATAATCATTCCTGTTGAGCGCTCTACAACAAGCGCGATAAAAAAAGCATTATATTTTTGCGTAATTGGATTATTCGAAGATGTTTTCGCATCTCCAATAATATAAACAGTATCGTTTTTGAACACAAAAGTTCCTCCTGCTCGCTGCGGGTATTACGGGCGATATTTACTTTTAGAGTAAACAAACCTCATAATAAGAGACAAGCTTTAATCTTATTGTATTATACGGAGATAAAATTCTCAATATTTAAATAATTTATATGTATAAAAAAGACAACTTATTTTTTCGTTGTCTTTTCTGTTTGAAGTAAAAAGTAAAGTTCTGCTTCATTTTGAATTAAATCTTCTAATGTATACTGCTTGAGAACAGCTAAAAAAGCTTTTAGGGCTTCCCTTAAAACACCTTTTAATTTGCAGGCAGAGGAGATTGCACAGCAGCTATTTTGCTGGAAGCATTCAACAATTTGAAAATCTTCTTCCGTTTGAGCTACAACGTCTCCAATATTAATATCTTGCGGAGCTTTGTTAAGAGCGATGCCCCCATTTCGCCCTCGAACAGTTTTGATCAAACCCATTTGTCCGAGCTGATGAGTCACCTTCATAAGATGATTTTTGGAGATGTTATAAGAATCTGCAATTTCTTTAATGTTGCTTAATTTATGTTGATCACGCAACCCTAAATAAATGAGAACGCGCAAAGAATAATCCGTATACTGTGTTAATCTCATGGAACAGCCTCTTTCCTTTTATTCTTATCTACTATAATAGCATGTTTAATTTTTAAAACTAAATGTGACAAATATTTTAAAGATGTATTTTATATATATCTTTTAAGACTTTTTCGATGTACAATCAATCTGAAGTTAAAAAATCCCACTAAAGGTGTGATGAATAATGTTAAATGAATCTGTTATTAAAATTGTAAAAAGTACAGCTCCTATTCTTGCAGAAAGAGGAGAAGAGATTACAAAATGTTTTTACAAGCGTCTTTTTGAAGACTACCCACAATTGCTGAACGTATTTAACCATACAAACCAAAAGACAGGTGAACAGCCTCGGTCTTTAGCAACAGCTGTATATGCTGCCGCCGTGAATATTGACAAATTAGAAAATATTACAGCTGCTGTTGTCCAAATTGCTCATAAACATCGCAGTGTTGGTGTACAGAAAGAGCATTATCCAATCGTTGGGGAGTACTTGTTAAAAGCTATTAAAGAAGTACTTGGAGACGTTGCAACAGATGAAGTACTACAAGCATGGGAACAAGCTTATGGTGTAATTGCTAAAGCATTTATTGATGTTGAAAACACAATGTACGAAGAAGCTGAAAAAGGAGAAGGATGGAAAGGGTTTGCTCCATTTAAAGTTGTTCGTAAAGAAAAAGAAAGTGAGCTTGTTACATCCTTTTATCTAAAAAAAGAAGATGGAAAGGCCCTTCCTGCTTTTTCACCTGGTCAGTACATTAGTATTGAAGCGCATATTCCAAATGAGGAATACACACATGTAAGACAATATAGTGTTTCATCCACTCCAAACAAGCAGTACTTACGTATTTCTGTAAAGAAAGAAGGAAAAGTATCATGTTACCTTCATGAAGATGTGCAAGTTGGAGATCTTCTTCAAATTAGCGTACCAGCGGGTGAATTTGTTTTACAAGAGCATCATGGGGAGCCGCTTGTTTTCCTTGGTGGTGGTGTAGGTGTAACACCGCTAATGAGTATGCTTGAAACGTTGGTAGACCAAAAGTATAGTGGAAATATGACGTTTGTTCAAAGCTCATGTAACCGAAACTTACACCCTTTCTATGATTATGTACAAGAGCTTATGGATAAACATTCGTTTAAATCCTATAATTTCTATTCCAAACAGACTGAAGCGTGTGGGGAAAATTATTTCAATGGAAGAATTGGTGAAGAATGGATTAACGATAACCTCATACAACCAAATGCCCACTATTATGTTTGTGGACCAAAGGGATTTATGGAACAAGTTGTAGGTGCTTTGTATAAAAAAGGCGTACCAGCAGATTGTATCCATTATGAATTTTTCGGCCCAAAACTTATGCTCGATGTTGAACAAGAGCAAGCAGTCCTATAAGAGAAAAATGAAAACCAGTTCACATTGTGAGCTGGTTTTTTAATTGAGAGAATTGAACAACGCGGCATGTTTAATTGAAATCTTAGCGGGTAGATTAATTATAGATATAAAACAATTTTATTTAGGAGTGAAGTTATTATGGGTAAAAAAATTGCAGTAGTACTAACAGATTATTTTGAGGATGTAGAGTATACAGATCCAGCTAAATCATTTAAAGAAGAAGGGCATGAATTAACAGTAATCGGTGCTGAAAAAGGCAAAGATGTAAAAGGAAAGCAGGGAGAGGCGACAGTGACAATTGATCAAAGTATTGAAGATGCAGATCCATCTCAATATGACGCTTTATTTATCCCTGGCGGTTTCTCACCAGATATGTTGAGAGCAGACGGCCGTTTCGTAGCTTTTGCAAAATCATTTATGGACGATGAAAAACCTGTTCTAGCAATCTGTCATGGTCCACAGCTATTAATTACTGCAAAAACGTTAAAAGACCGTGGCGTGACAGGATTCAAATCTATTCAAGTAGACCTTGAAAATGCAGGAGCATCATTCCAAGACAAAGAAGTTGTCGTTTGTCAAAACCAACTTGTAACAAGCAGAACACCTGATGATATCCCAGCATTTACAAGAGAATCATTAAAAGTATTATCTTAATATAATTTATTGAGGTTTTCGTACGCTGAAAAACCTTTTTCATTATAGAACACCTATAAAAGGAATAAATTAGCATGGTAAACTGAAAAAAGAGCTATACCCTTTCTATATCAAGGGGTTTAGCTCTTTTTTATATTTTTCTAGAAAGTATTGGTAGCTTATAAAGGTTGATAGTTTACTAGTTTTTTTGCACAATGAAGAACGTGAGGGGGTCAAAAAATATAGGAGGTATTATTTTATGAAGAAACTTCGTGCATTAACAGTCGCAGGTGTGATGTCACTAGGAATTGTCGGTGCAACAGGGCAGGCTGATGCAGCATCTGTGCAAAACTCACAAATGAAAGAACATACGTACAGCTATACAGTACCTTGTGATGGCAGTACAGTAAATAGCGGCGATGTGACAAAAACAGCAACGCCAACAACAGAGAAACAAACAAAAACAGCAGCGCCAACAGAGAAACAAACAAATGCTGCAGAAAATCAAGCAGAATCATCTGATTCTAGTCAATATGCAGAACAAGTTGTTCAGCTTGTAAATAAAGAGAGAGAGAAGCAGGGTCTTAAACCTGTAACATTAGATAAAGAACTAAGCGATGTTGCAACTAAAAAATCAGAAGATATGAAAGCAAAAGGCTATTTTGATCATACTTCTCCAACATATGGTTCACCATTTGATATGATGAAGCAATTCGGTATCGAATATAAATCAGCTGGAGAAAACATTGCTAAAGGCCAACAAACACCAGAAGAAGTAATGAATTCTTGGATGAACAGTGATGGACACCGCAAAAACATTCTAAATCCTAGCTTTACTCATATAGGTGTTGGTTATGTAGAAGATGGTAATTCAACATATTGGACACAAATGTTTATCGGAAAATAAGTATAGAACAAAAAACCTCTTACGCATACTAGGCGTAAGAGGTTTTTTTATTCTACTTATTTGCGTAATGTACCGAGCTCTGTAGCAATAGCTTGCATTTCACTTGGACTAAACTGACGCTTGGCTTCTACCATCTCATAAATTTCACGAAGTTCTTCATAAGATTCTTCATCAAACTGCTCTGGTTTCATAACACCCATATTCATAATGTTTAACTTCTGGCTGATTTTTTCAACCATATACTTAATATTCTCTGCTGATTTCTCTTGCAAATTCACGCCTGTCATCCTTTCGTATTAAAAGCTTTTGTTTATTGTAACATGGAAAGAGAACAGAAAAGAAGAAAGGATTGAATTTCTAGGAGAGAAGAAGAAGGATTAAATATTGTAGAACATAGGCATTCTATGGGATTATAGAGTCAAGTTAACCAAAAAGGAGGAGTTTTATGATTCGTGTATTGTTCGTGTGTTTAGGGAACATTTGCCGTTCCCCAATGGCGGAAGCAGTTTTTCGAGATTTAGTCAAAAAAAAGAATTTGCAACATATCATAGAAATAGACTCAGCTGGGACAGGTAATTATCATATTGGGAAATCTCCGCATGAAGGAACTCTTCATATCCTAAAACAAAACAGCATAAGCAGTGAAGGGATGAAAGCTCGTCAAGTGAAAGAAGAGGATTTAGGGAACTTTGATTATATTATTGGGATGGACGCAGAGAACATAGGGAATCTACATCGTCTAGCTCGATACAATAAAACAGGATATATTGGGCGTTTATTGGACTTTGTACCACAAGGAAAAGTTGATGATGTTCCTGATCCGTATTTTACAGGAAACTTTGAGGAAGTATATGATCTTGTGAAAGAAGGGTGTGCACGTCTACTTGAGGAGATTATTTTGAAAGATTTGAAAAAGGAGGAAATGCAATGAGCATAGGAGGAAGAGTGTTAACGAAAATGGCGCTTGGAGCTTTAATTGGGGCAGGAGCAGCTATGGCTGATCGGGAAACGCGCCAATATGTGATTCAAAAAGGAAAAAAAGCCGTAAGCTATACCACATGGGCAATTAAAAACCCTCGTGAAGTCTCAGAAGAGCTGAAGATTGTGTATGAAGACACAAGAGACCTTTTCAATAAGCTTGCAGATGATGTTTCCTATTTAAATAATAAGTGGGATGAGCTAAAAGAAGCAACTCCTCCTGTGTTAGAAGCTATTCATGATACAAAAGAGGTTATTGAGAAATGGAGAGGCGAAGAACCGAAACAATGAGCCAAAAATGAAGGAGAGAAAAAATGAAAAAAAGTGTTAAACATCAGCCATTTATCAAGGAGATGTTTCTTCGGTTTCATAGAGATGAAGTGCTTAATTTATCTGCTGAACTTGCTTATTTTCTGCTTCTCTCTCTTTTTCCATTTTTAATTTTCATGTTCACGCTTATTGCCTTTTTACCTTTTCAAGGGGATGATTTGCTTTCTCTTGTGCGTCAATTTGCTCCTGAGGAATCACTCTATTTAATTGAGCATAACGTTCAAAACGTATTGAGTAAGCAAAATACATCACTCTTATCATTTGGGGCTATTGCGACAGTTTGGTCTGCCTCTAACGGTATCAACGCGATTATTCGAGCGTTAAACAGAGCCTATAATGTAAAAGAAACTCGTTCTTTCCTTATAGCGAGAGCAATTGCTATCTTACTTACTATAGCAATGATTTTTGTAATTGTGATTGCATTGCTTCTTCCTGTATTCGGAAAAGCGATCGGCGTTTACTTTTTCTCTTCTTTTGGGGCTTCAGAAGAATTTTTAGACGTTTGGAATATGCTTAGATGGATTGTGAGTATTGCCATTTTATTTATTGTTTTTACATTCTTATACCTATTCGCTCCAAGTAAACGCCTAAGGTTGTCACAAGTAGTACCAGGGGCCATTTTTACGACAGTAGGGTGGTCCTTTTCTTCGCTTGCTTTTTCGTACTATGTGAACAATTTTAGTAATTATAGTGCTATGTACGGAAGTCTTGGAGGTGTCATTGTGTTGATGATTTGGCTGTACTTATCAGGTATCATTCTCGTGCTTGGAGGGGAAGTGAACGGAATTTATCAGGAGAGGATAGAACTAGAGGATTAACCAATGTTCGTCATGAATGTTTTGTGCTCTCTTTCCTATACTATAAGAGAAAGTTCTTATAAAGGAGAGATAGCGATGAGCAAGCATACAAAAAAAGGCGGAAGCCATAATAAACAAAATTCAAAACAATCTCCAAAACATAAAACAAGCGGCAGTCAAAATGGTCAAAATGGCTACCATTAAATAAAAAAGCGCTCATCTGAGCGCTTTTTCTTTAGTTTTTAAGAAGGCGTAATCCGTTTAAGATAACAAGAATTGTACTACCTTCATGACCGATTACTCCAAGAGGAAGATCTAAAAATTGAAGAAAGTTTGAGCAAATTAACAGTACAATAATGCTGATAGAAAAGATGATATTTTGTTTTATGATAGCGTTCATTTTTTTGGACAACTTAACAGCTTGAGCAATTTTAGATAAGTTATTTTTCATAAGAACAATATCGGCTGTTTCAAGCGCTACATCTGTTCCTTCTCCCATGGCAATTCCGATGTTTGCATGAGCAAGAGCTGGGGCGTCATTAATGCCGTCTCCAACCATTGCAACAGTTTCGTGCGTTTGTTTTAGAGTTTTTACATGTGTTACTTTTTCTTCTGGTAAGCAGCCTGCGATATAGTTTTCAACAGAACATTCTTTACTAATAGCAGAGGCTGTTTTTTCACTGTCACCTGTAAGCATAACAGTTTTAATACCAAGTTCATTCAAAACAGAAATGGCCTCTTTTGCTTCTGAACGAACCATGTCTTTTAAAGCAATCATTCCAATAATTCCTTGATCATCTTTTGCATATACAACTGTTTTTCCTTCTGTCGCAAAACTTTCCGAAAGGTTAGGACAAAATGCATGGGCCTCTTTTTTGAAAAATTCCCTTTTTCCAATTTTAATTTCTTGGTTATTAAGAGAGCCGATAACACCAAATCCAGGCACGTCTTCAAGTTGCTCTGGCTGTTTTAGCTCCTTTGTTATTTTCGATTGAGCATGTTGCACAATTGACTGTGCAAGCGGGTGATGCGAGTAGCGCTCAATAGAAGCAACTATGTAAAGGAACTCCTCTTCTGATACGCCTTCTCTTGTTATAACGTCTGTGACAGCTGGTGTCCCTTTTGTGAGCGTGCCTGTTTTATCAAAGGCAATTGCTTCAAGATGAGCCAAGCGTTCGAGATGCAAACCGTTTTTAAATAGAATTCCATGCCGAGCTCCATAGGAAATAGCGGAAAGGGAAGCAGGTGTAATAGCTGCTACAAGTGCACAAGGAGATGCAACAACAAGCAAAATCATTGCGCGATAAAATGTCTCTGTCCAGCTCCAGTCTAAAAGAAAATGAGGTAAAAACATCATAAGAGCTACAATAATTAATACTGCTTTCACATAGACAGACTCAAACTTTTCAATAAAAAGCTGTGAAGGAGACTTTTCATTTTGGGCTTGCTGAACAAGTGTAATAATTTTTTGGAAAAGTGTATCTTGGGCAGGCTTTGTGACTTCTACTGTAACAGCTCCGTTTACATTAACAGTTCCTGCATATACTTCATTACCAATCTCTTTGAAAACAGGAACAGCTTCACCTGTAATGGCAGCTTGGTCAATGGACGTTTGACCACTCAAAATAGTGCCGTCAAGTGGTACACGCTCACCTGGTTTAATTAACAGAATATCACCTTTCTTTATGTTAGGAAGAGAAACTGTTTTTTCTTTTCCTTCATAAAGAACTGTTGCCTCCTCTGGCTGAAGTTCCATTAATGAGGTTAGCTCTCGTTCACTTCTGTTCATTGTGTAAGTTTCAAGAGCTCCGCTTAAGGCAAAAATAAAAATAAGAAGAGCTCCTTCAAGCCAATAACCAATAATAGCTGATCCAATTGCAGCAAGGAGCATGAGCATTTCTACGTTCAGCTCTTTTTCCTTGATTGTTTCTTCAATTCCTTCTTTTGCTTTAGCAAATCCACCAATTACATAAGCTAAAATAAAACTTCCAATACCAAATTCACTGTAGTCTTGATTCATCAAGAACCAACCGATCACAATTAAGATTCCGCTCACAATAGCAGCCGTCATTTCTCCATGTAAAACTAGAAAAGATGGACGCTCATTCATCGGCTGTTGTGGTGCTGATTGTACAACTGCTTCTCTTTCCATTTTCATTCCCCCTTAGCTAATTGAGAATTAGAATCAAAATCATTCCCTTAAAAAACACAGTGGTGCTGCTATCATGGGATAGCAGCACCAACTATAAAACCTATAGGAAATCTCTTGTTTCTAACTTTGTTTTTTATAGTATAGCACTTATTTACTAAAAGGGAAATATTATAACTTAATAATTATTTTAATTTAGGTTTTTATTCTGCAATTTCTTCATGATAAAAATAAGTTGTGTTATAAACTTGCTCAAGATCAGCATCCGTCATGTACATGAAAAGCTCCATATCTACTGGTCTTACTCTTGAAATAAATTCGATCATATTTTTCCGTTCTTGTCTGCTCATATTCTCCATCTCCTCTTTTCTGTTTTAATACAGTTTATTTTACTTACTTGTATTATATAACAGAGAAAGAAAAATGTGTATCTTTTTTTTGAAAAAAATATTTTTCCGCTCATTGTATGAAGCTGTCAGCCGTGATATAAGGGAGAAAAGAGGTGAAGAGATGGAATTACAAAAAAGTGAAGGGTGTTTTAGTACAGAAAAGGAACATATCAGATTATATATATCAGGGAGTAATAAAAGAACGTTTTCTCCCTCAGATCTCATGATTGCATCAATTGCTTCGTGCAGTGGAGAAGTTTTACTCTCTACGTTAGAAAGAAAAGGGATGGCTATAACAGATATGAAAATAGAAACAAAGGAAAAGAGAAGTACTGGTCTTATCAAACGTCTTGAACATGTTCATCTTCATTATTCGATAAGAGGTACTGCCTTAAAAGAAGAAGAAATTAAAAAAGTTATTCAATTATCTAAAAAAGTGTGTCCGATGATTCAATCTGTGCAAGGAAGTATAAGTATTACTGAAAGCTTCTCAATTCTATAAATAAAGAGGGGCTCATATTGAGCCCCTCTTTATTTATAGAATTTGAGCTTTACTTCCAGGTTTTTCGTAGTAATAAATCTTTTTTGGTGTCAGTTGAAGAAGAAGGTAGTCTGGATCCTCTGGACTATCAATCCATTCCTTCAGCTGTTCGTTCCAAAATTTTTCCTTTAATGCTTTTGTTTCTTCAACTGTTGCTTCCGCTTCAATTTCAACATATGGACTATTCCACGAATCTTCTTTTCTTAGCAGAATATGAACATGGGGATTTTTCTCAATGTCCTCTGCTTTATGAGTTTCTTTGTTTGTTGCTGTGTAAAGTACAAGCTCTTCATGGAAAAACATCATAAAGCGAGAGAATGGTTGATCGTTCCGAATTGTTGCTAGCGTTCCTACTTTATAATTGTTTAGGATAGACAATACATGTTCTTTCAAAGCTTCACTCATCGTAAATAAGCCTCCTTTTCGTCTTTAATTTTCCTAGTTTTCGCTGTTTTAAACACACTTCCTAAAATCTTCTTCATAATAAGTGAAAGATTAGCTCAAAATAACGTAGATATATGAAGTATGAAGTGAAAAGCTATGAAGGGAGGCAGTTTGTTTGATTAATAAAGTCTTTCTTATTATTACAATTATTGGGGTTCCGCTCTCTGTTATTGGTCATCTTCTACATTTTTCTCCACTTGTTATGTTTGGAGTATATTGTTTGACAATTATTGCTCTAGCAAGCTATATGGGGAGGGCAACAGAAAGTCTTGCAATTGTAACAGGCCCACGAATTGGAGGTCTTTTAAATGCGACATTTGGAAATGCTGTTGAATTAATTATTTCAATTTTCTCTTTAAAAGCTGGACTTGTTACAATAGTACTAGCATCGTTGACGGGCTCTGTGTTAGGGAATCTTTTACTCGTTGGCGGCCTTTCTTTTTTTGTTGGCGGGCTGAAATTTAAAAGACAGACGTTTAATGTCTATGATGCGCGCCACAATTCAGGATTGCTTGTTTTCTCTGTTATGGTTGCTTTTGTTATTCCAGAAGTATTCTCAAAAGGAATGTCAGAGCAAAATGCTATTAGTCTTAGCATTGGGACTTCTATCATCCTCATTTTTCTTTATCTTGCTGCTCTTTTGTTTCGTCTTGTCACACACAGAGGCGTTTATACACAAGAAGGGCAAAATGTTGCTCATGAAGAGGAAACAGCAGAATGGACAACAAAACGAGCGTTTGTGATCCTTGCATTAGCAACAATTGCTGTCGCTTATATTTCAGAAAGTCTTGTGGAGACATTTAAAATTGTTGGAGAAAGTTTTGGATGGAGCGAGCTGTTCATCGGGGTAATTATCGTAGCTATTGTAGGGAATGCAGCTGAACATATTTCTGCTGTTATTATGGCTTATAAAAATCGAATGGATGTTGCTGTTGAAATTGCGATTGGTTCAACGCTTCAAGTTGCCATGTTTGTAGCTCCAGTGCTTGTATTATTATCTCTCTTGTTTCAAGAGTCAATGCCTTTAGTATTTTCTTATCCAGAGCTTATCGCTATGTTTTCTGCAGTATTTTTAACTGTAATTGTATCAAACGATGGAGATACGAATTGGTTTGAAGGAGCTATGTTATTAGGGGCATATGTCATTATTGGAATTGGTTTCTATTTATTTTAAAAAAGAATGTTACGGATAAAAAAATAGGGATAAGAAAAAACTACGAACAAAGGAATTTCTTATTGTTGAAAGGAGTGTTAGAATGCTTCGGAAAGTAGTGTTAAGCTTTCTTATTTTTCTACTTGTATTTGGAGGAGTTTCCTCAATTTCTGCTGAAGGAAAGAAAAAAGGAAGCAGTGGCGTTGAAATTCCAGGGGCGACGTTAAATATTGGGAAAGAGAACACGTATCCTAATTCAAACCATGATTCACCTTCTTTACAGCCTAGTGAGCTTACAAAAGAGCTTATCGAAACATCCAATGTTAAGATTGAAAGTCCAGACCTTATTCGCATGTTAAACGAGTCTTCTATTTCTTCTAATCCTCTTTCACTTGGTTTTAAGGCAACGGTCTATTTAGGGGAATGGCCACTGAACTATCAGTCAGATGAAACAAATACGAACTGGGAGTATCAGAATATTAATACGAACCGTTACGATAACCGAGGAGTTGAAAGTCCTGCTAAGATGTACTACAGACAAGAACAGCAAAAGCAAGTTAAAGGTGGATTAACAGCTGACATCCCAAATGCGGATGAAGTAAAAAAGATGATGCTTTTAAAAGCGCAAGCAAAAACAAAGCTTCCTCTTGCATTTACAACGGTTGTTGGGGCAGGAACGAAAAAAGAAAGAGAATATACGGTGCCAGCAAAGAAATTTGCTCAGCTTCACTCATATGTTCCCGCTGTAAGTGAGAAGGGGAAAGTCACATATGGGGAAGTGTATCTTGTTATTAAAGGAACGAAGCGAACAATTGTTGTGAAGAATGTTACATCACAAGGAATTGGAGCTTGGATCCCTGTTCAAGATCACTTATCTTTTACTTATCATGTTTCATAAAAAAGGTGCTCAGTTGAGCACCTTTTTTTATAGTTTGGAAGAAAGTTTTGTAAAATCTGTATCTTTGTAATAAGAATCACGTACTAAAATATTTGGTCCAAGGCATTTCACCGCCGGACAGTGACAGCTTATTTCTTTTGAGATATTAGAATTTTGCCATGTTTGGAAAGCATCTAGAAGTTTTGTGTCCTGAATATTTCCAAGTGCTGGCGTATCTCCGAAATCTGTGACGATAATATCTCCGGAAAAAATGCTGACGTTCAGTCGTGAACGGCCATCAGGATCGTTTCGAACTGTAACATTTTTAGCACTATGAAGACGTTTTAAAAGTGCTAAATCTTCTTCATTTGAGCTACAAGGATAAAAGGGAAGCGTTCCAAACAGCATCCATACATTTTCATCTCGAACATCTAACAAATCATGAATCGCTTTTCTCATGTCTCTTAAAGAAAGGGTTTCAAGAGCGCTTGCAAAGTCACTCGGATACATAGGGTGAACTTCGTGTCGGCCACATTGCATTTCGTTAACAATTTGATGGTGAATATCTTTCATGTATGGTAGCGTTCGCTTGTTTAACATAGTTTCTGCAGAAACCATAACACCTGCTTTTGCAAGGGCTCGGCTATTCTCAATCATTTTCTCAAAATATTTTGCACGTTGCTTATACGTTGGTTTGCGCTCCATCATCGCAAATCCGCCTTCAACAAACTCATCCATTGTTCCCCAGTTATGAGAAATATGTAAAACGTCTAAGTATGGAATAATAAGCTCATAACGAGATAAATCTAACGTTAAGTTCGAATTGATTTGCGTGCGCACACCACGCTCATGTGCATACTTTAATAGCGGTACAACGTAATTTTTTACAGATGAAAGAGAAAGCATTGGCTCTCCACCTGTAATGCTAATGGAACGAAGATGAGGAATTTCCTCTAGTCGCTGAATTAACAAATCTAATGGAAGAGCTGGATCATCTTTTGGTTGTAATGTGTAACCAACAGCACAGTGTTCACAGCGCATATTACAAAGAGTAGTTGTTGTAAACTCGACGTTTGTTAATGTTGGTTTACCAAACTCCTCGATATCTAAATAAGCTTCCCACGGGTCGTACTGTGGGGTTATCGGTTTTAAAACCGTTTGTTTCATCATAAAAACTCCTTTAAAAAGAGAACTTGTCTCTCACATTATTTCATCAAACTAAATAAAGGGCACTAACGATTATTATGGAATTATCCGCTTTTAGTTGTCAATGCTGAAATCATTCGCTACCATTAAGAATGTGAAGGGAGAGTGTGAAAATGGGCAATGCAATTCACGATAAAGAAGCACAGCTTCAATATTTAAGAACCCGTCTTGATATGTTTATGCACGTACTGGACTCTTTAGAGGCAGAAAATGCTGACATTGAAGATATTGACCGCCTTATTGGCATGATGGACGACCTTCAGCTAAAGTGTGAACAGTTCAAAAAAGACTGGAAGTAAAAGCAGTCAAATAATGGTGTGCATGAACTTGCTGACTCAAAGTCCAAACTAACAGTAAATGACTGAAAGGGGACTAGGGGATGCGTTATTTTCTTCTCGTGCTATGCATGATATTAGCATTGCCAATGAGTATCTCAGCAAGTTCTTCGAACACACCTTACAACTGGGGATTTGCGAAAAACAAAGACCATGTAAAACCCGAAGTTGGAAAGCAGTATGAAGAAATGTTGAAAAGGCAAAAGTCTGTTTACGTTGGTAAAGACAAAAATGTCTATCTAACTTTTGATAATGGTTATGAAAATGGATATACACCAGGTGTTTTAGATGTTTTGAAAAAACAGAATGTCACAGCAACGTTTTTTGTGACAGGTCAGTTTCTAGAGAGTGAGCCTTCACTTGTAAAGCGAATGGCGAAAGAAGGCCATATAGTTGGAAATCATTCTTGGCATCATCCAGATTTTACCCAAGTAAGTGATGAACGATTAAAAAAAGAGCTTAAATGTGTAAAAGATGAATATACAAAACTCACTGGAAAAAAAGAGATGCGCTATTTAAGGCCACCAAGAGGGGTTTTTAGTGAGCGTGTTTTAGAAGTAGCTCGTAATGAAGGATACACGACAGTTTTTTGGTCTGTTGCATTTGTGGACTGGAAAACAGATCAGCAAAAAGGATGGCGTTATGCATACGATAATATTATGGAACAAATCCATCCGGGGGCTGTCATTTTGCTTCATACAGTGTCAAAAGACAATGCTGAAGCACTTGAGCGTGCCATCATTGATTTAAAAAAGCAAGGATATAAATTCAAATCTTTGGATCATTTACTAAACGAAAAGCAAAAGGAGAAGTCTGCTGACTAAGCAGGCTTTTCCTATTTGCGTTTTAGCCCCTAGTTCGTTTACTATTATAAGGTTGATAAAAAGGAGGGGGAAGGGAAATGAGAATAGAAAAGAAATTAAAATCCCCATATGATTTTACCCACGTTTTTACCCGTCTTTCTCTTGATTCTTTACACAACATTGATCATGACTACAAAGGGATGAAAGTACCGTTACGGATTCATAATATCCCTACTGTTGTTTATATAAAAAGTACTGGAACTGTCAAAGAGCCTTCGTGTGTTATCTATAGTGAAGATTCTCTAGATGAAAAAGCAGTTATGGAAGAGCTCTCACGCATTTTTCAGTTTGATCGAGACTTACAAAAAGTAGAAGATCATTTTAAAGAAACAAGTCTAGCGCCACTTTTTAAAAAGTTTCGTGGCTCTCCGCTTGTTTGTGAATTTAACCTTTATGGATGTTTAGTGAAAAACATTATTCATCAGCAGGTGAGTATGAAAGTTGCAGATCTTTTAACGGCTCGCTTCGTAAGAACATTCGGGACAATGATAGACGAAGTTTTTGTCTACCCAGAGCCAGAAGAAATTGTTGCTCGCTCCATTGAAGAACTCCGTGAAATTGGATTAAGCGAGCGTAAAGCAGAGTATATTCTAGGTGTCTCTAGAGAGATTGTTTCAGGAACTTTGTCTCTGGAAGCTTTACAAGAGCTTTCAGATGAAGAGGTTGTTAAAACTTTAGTTGAAATTCGCGGTATTGGTCCGTGGACAGCGCAAAATTTCTTAATGGCAGGATGTGGACGAGAAAACTTATTTCCGAAAGCAGATCTTGGCTTACAGAACGCTGTTGCTAAGCTTTTTAACTTAGAAAAGCGACCAACCCTTTTACAAATGGATGAACTTAGTGAGGGCTGGGCTCCATATTTAAGTTATGCAAGCTTGTATTTATGGAAAAGCATTGAATAACATTAAAGGAGGTGCAACCTTTTGAAGACAAATCAGAAAAAAGAAAAGGTTGAGATGAAAGTAAAAGTTGGACAACATGTTCCGCTTACAATCAAAAGACTCGGCATTAATGGAGAAGGTGTTGGGTATTTTAAAAAGCAAGTCGTATTTGTTCCGGGGGCGCTTCCAAATGAGGAAGTTATCGCGGAAATTACGAATGTAAAACATAAATTTGCCGAAGGACGTGTAAAACGCATACGCAAAATGTCCGACGAACGTGTTAAAGCTCCCTGTCCAATTTATGAAAAATGTGGCGGCTGTCAGCTTCAGCATTTAAGCTATGAAGGGCAGTTGAGAGCCAAACGAGACATTGTTGTTCAGGCATTTGAACGTCATGGTAATGTACGTAATTTAGAGAAAAAGCTTGAACAAACAATTGGAATGGAAGAGCCATGGAAATATCGTAACAAAGCTCAGTTCCAAGTAGGCCTTTTAAAAGGAAAAGTAATTGCAGGTCTTTACGGAGCAAATTCACACCGTCTTATTAATATTAACGAATGTATTGTACAGCGTCCTGAAACAACGAAAGTCATTAACAACGTAAAACAAATTCTTCAAGATTTGAAGATCTCGATTTACGATGAACGTAAACGTAAAGGGCTTGTTCGTACAATAGTGACTCGTATTGGAGTGTCAACAGGGGAAGTACAGCTTGTTCTTATTACTTCTAAAGAAGAGCTTCCTAAAAAAGATCTTCTTATTCAAGAAGTGAAAAAGCGCCTGCCAGAAGTGAAATCCATTATGCAAAATGTGAACGGTCAAAAAACCTCACTGATTTTTGGAGATAAGACATTTACGTTAGACGGAAAAGAAACAATCGAGGAAGTACTTGGCGACTTGTCTTTTGACTTATCAGCTCGTGCTTTCTTCCAGTTGAATCCAACGCAAACTGTTAAACTTTATAATGAAGTAAAAAAAGAAGCTGGTTTAACAGGAAAAGAAAAAATTGTAGATGCTTACTGTGGCGTCGGAACGATTGGTCTTTGGCTTGCTGATGAAGCAGGTGAAATACGTGGCATGGACGTTATTGAAGATTCTATCGTCGATGCTAATAAAAATGCCAAAGCAAAAGGCTATGACAATGCTCATTATGTAGTTGGAAAAGCCGAGTATTGGATGCCGAAATGGGTAAAAGAAGGATGGAAACCAGATGTCATTGTTATCGATCCACCTCGCACAGGATGTGATGAAAAACTTCTAAAAACCATTTTAGACGTCAAGCCGAAAAAAGTCGTATATGTTTCATGTAATCCATCAACTCTTGCTAAAGATGTTAAGATCTTAACAAAACTATATAAAGTAGAGCGCATTCAGCCTGTGGACATGTTTCCTCAAACAGCACACGTCGAAAGTGTGACAACGCTGAGCTTGAAATAGGAAAGGGAATAAGATATTTCTTGTTCCCTTTTTTAGTCGCAACATCTCTTTTTCGCCCATATACTGATACAAAATGATTTGAAAAGGAGAAGACTATGCACTATTTCAGACAACAGCTAAGCACTGTAGCTTTTACGACAGGAGATGTCACAGGAGATAAGGTGCCAGATTATATCTCGTTAGTCGGGGAGAGGACGGCTGATAGTCCCTTTATTCAGCACCTCCGTCTCCTTGTAAAAGATGGGAGAACAGGAAAGGTAGTAAGCGTTTCTTTAACAGAAGATGCGGGATATGCCCCATCATTATTTGTTGGAGATGTTACAGGAGATAAAACAGCTGATATTTTAGTAAGTATTGATTCAGGGGGAAGCGGTGGCATGATGTATCATAATCTCTATTCGTTCGTAAATCTCACACCTCGGCTAATTTTTGATTCGAATGTATATAATGACTACTATAAGTATGAAATCACGTACAAAAACGATAAAAAAGTAGAGGTCATAAGCGAGCGGAATCGGAAAAAATACATCATTGATATTTCGACAAGAGATAAGCAATATTTAGATGAGATATATAATAGTGATGGAACATTAAAAGAGCCCATTAGTGGGTTTGTCAATCCCCTTAGTGGATTGTATCCTGTGGACTTCGATCGCGATGGTGTGTATGAGCTTTTAGCCTATCAGCGAATTGCGGGGCGCTATAATGCAGATGCTTTAGGATATGTATTAAATACGCTAAAGTGGAGAAACCAAACGTTCTTCTTACAAGATCAACAAGTTGCTATTTTCGGGTCGTAAAGCAAAAGATAGAGGAATAAGCTTATTTTTACCTGAGCCTAATTCCTTTATCGTCTTTTTTCTGCTGTATGTATAAGCGAGCACAAAGCATTCTTTTTGTACAACCTATTACATATTCTCATACCTAAAAGAGAAAGAAAACGACTGTTGATTATTTCCCTTTTGTATATCTCCTGTTACTATAGAAAAGGGTTAAGAAACTACATGACTTATTATTAAATGAAAAGAGTAAGAAATAGATCTACCAATAGATGTCAAACTTAGATTGTAAATAAAGGAGAATTTCATGAAAGACCAAGAATTTTTATCATCATTTCAGCCGTTTTTGCAAGAAAAGTGGGAAGAAGCAGGATTTGAAGCACCAACAGGCATTCAAAAGAAGGCTATCCCTGCAATTCTAGAGGGTGGAGACGTTATTGCAAAGTCTCCAACTGGAACAGGAAAAACACTTGCTTACCTACTTCCTTTGATTGAGAAGATTGATCCGAGCAAGCCGCATATTCAAGCCGTTGTCCTCGCTTCCTCACAAGAGTTAGTTATGCAAATTTTTGAAGAAGCTCAAAAGTGGACAAAAGGAAGTGATGTGAAAGTTGGCTCATTTATTGGAGGAGCTAACGTAAAGCGTCAAGTTGAGAAGTTGAAGAAAAACCGTCCACATATTGCATTCGGAACACCTGGCCGTGTTAATGAACTAATTAAAATGAAGAAGTTCAAGATGCATGAAGTGAAGACTATTGTAATTGATGAAGGTGACCAACTTCTTATTCCAGAGCACATTAGTACTGTTCAGGATATTATCAAATCTTCGCTAAGTGAGCGTCAAGTCTTATTGTTTTCAGCAACGTTAGCAGGAAAATCAGAGCAGCTTGCAGATGACTTAATGAGCGGAGCGCCACACATCTTTAAAATTGAGCGTGATGAGCTTACAGCGGCAAAAGTAGAACATATTTATTTTGTTTGTGAAGGGCGAGAAAAGCTTGATGTGCTACGTAAGTTTCTTCATGCTGAGAAAGTAAAAGCACTTGGGTTTGTACGTGATATCGGAAATCTTGTTGTTGCTGCTGAAAAGTTAGAGTATAAAGGCATTTCGCTTGGTGTTTTGCATAGTGAGGCGAAAAAAGAAGAACGTGCAACAGCTCTAAAAATGCTTCGTAAGGGAGACATCCCTCTTTTATTAGCAACAGATGTAGCTGCACGTGGATTAGATGTAGAAGGTTTAACCCACGTAATTCATGTTGATTTTCCACAAGATGTGACTCAATATACACATCGTTCAGGTCGAACAGGACGTGGAGGAAAAGAAGGAACAGTTGTTTCTATTGTTACACAGCGTGAAGAAAGAACATTAAAGCAGTTTGCAAAAGAAATGAACGTAAGTTTAACTAAGAAAGTCCTTTCAAGAGGTAAAGTAGTAGATGAAAACTAAAAGAGAAGCCTTCAAGGCTTCTTTTTTAGTTATCCACAAGAATTTTTATTAAAAATAGTGTATAAAGTCTGAATATTAACAACTTTATACACACTATCCACAGTTTTGTGGATGAAAAAGGTGTTTTTGTCCCCATTCTTGTCCACAGTAAGAAGCTCCAAAAACAAGTAATACACAATATAATCCACAATTTTAAGAAAATTGTGGATTATATTGTGTATAAGTAGAATGACTACTGATTTTTCTGGCGCTTATGAGAAGCAATGGAGCGTTCCTTTGCTTTTAAATCTTCTGTATCAGCTAATTCATCAGAATACTCAATATCATGACCATCTGGTTTTACATGCTTTGGCATCTTTAATTTTTCTTTATAATAGTTCTCTTGCTCTTTATCTTTCATAAAAAATTCTCCTTTCTTAACGTAGAAATAGTGCGTTTCAACAAATAGTTTGCGTTAAGAAAGGACAACATATGTGTGAAGAAATAAGATTATTTTGAGCGTTTTGGTGTAAAGCCGCCTGCTCGATCTGCCATTTTAAATTCATGTGAGTATGTTACTTGCTGTGAACTTGAAAGTGTATTTCTTGATAAGCGATCATGTTTCTTTTTTTCTGGCATAGAAGATCCCTCCAAACTGTTATAGTTTTAGTTTATCCATTTTCAATCTCTTTAAACGAAAGGAAGGATAGGATGATTCGAACTATTTTAATGATTATCGGGATAATCGTTGTCATTAGTATTATTATGAATTTATTTTAAACAAAAAGCAGTCATTTGACTGCTTTTTATGCCTCTTTTGCCTGCTGTTCTTCGTCTTGTTGACGTAAGCGATAAAGAGTGTAGAGATCTTTTGGAATAGCAAAAAGGTGATACGTATCTTCTTTTTCATTAATTTCATCATATAAGCTTTTATAAAGTTCATTTGCATTAATAACGTATGGAAGTTTTTCAGCTGCTTTAATGGAACGAATATTGCTTTTCCGAATTTTCATAAAGATACGCTCCATTCCAAGCTCATAGAATAGTTCATCAAAGAAAGCATCTTTTGCTACTTGGTTATATCCTTTTCCATGATATGGTTTACCAAGCCACGTACCGAGAAATCCTGCTCCCTCTTCAATATCGAATAGATTGATGGTGCCAATTGGAGCACCCCATTCATCTGTAATTGTTCGTGATATAAGCTCTCCTCGTTCTTCTGCTTCAAGAAGCTGTTTTGTTATGAAAATAAATTCATCATAGGACGCCGGTTTATGACGCACAAAAGGGAAGACTTCTGGATGGACCATAAGCTCATATAAATTTTGACAATCATGTAAATCACGTTTTTTTAACATAGGGTTCCCCTCCATGCGAGGGCAGAATGATAGCATGCTAAAAAACCACCCTCGAAATTTTTTTATAAGTTCAAAAAAATTTCGGGGTGGGAATCGAACCCACTAGAACCAAGTAAAACTTGGTGGCGCACCATTTGCCTTCCCATTTCCAGAAAACAGTATTGACTAAAAAAAGTGACGACTTTTATTAGAAATGAATATCTTTTTTTAGGCTTTAAAAAAAGATATTCAGCAAAATCTTAAGGTCGTAAATGAAAACTTCTTAGATATAATACTAAAGTTTTTTGTAAAAAGGAATAGGCAAAATGTTAATTTTTTTTAAAGAAAATTTCTCCACCAATCATTGTTAAAAAAGGCTTTGCTAAGTAATGGAAGGGATGATAATTCCACAGAACAAGATCTGCATCTTTTCCTCTTTCAATGCTGCCAACTTTATTATCGATGCCTAAGTTTCGAGCAGGGAAAATAGTAATACCTTCAAGTGCTTTTTGCTCATCTAAACCTTCTCGAACAGCAAGGGATGCACATATATTCAGATATTGAACAGGTGTGTAAGGGTGGTCCGTTGTAATAGAAACTTCAACATTTTGTTCTGTTAGGGCACTATAAGTTTTCCAGCTCTTATTACGGAGTTCAACTTTTGAACGGCGCGTTAATGTTGGACCTACGGAAACTTTTAAATTTCGTCCTCCTAAGGCAGAAGTAATGAGATGCCCTTCTGTACAGTGTTCTATTCGTAAATCAAGTTCAAATTCATCAGCAAAGCGAAGAGCCGACAAAATATCATCAGCTCTATGTGCATGAATACGTACAGGAATTTCACGATTCAATGCTTTTACAAGTGGCTGGATGCGTAAGGTATCTGGGTTATCTGTATATTTTGCTTCATAGAAAGCTTCTCGCAACATTCCCATGATGCCCATTCGTGTAATGGAGTCTTTGTTTCCTTGACTGTGAATACGTTTAGGATTTTCACCAAGCGCAATTTTTAGGCCTGCTGTTTCTTTCATAAGTAAATCGGTAATGTTTTTGGCACCTGTTTTAATAACAGAAGTTGTACCCCCTATGACATTCATACTTCCAGGCATAACGTGAACGGTTGTGATGCCATATTCAATTGCATCAGCGAACCCTGAATCAAGCGGATGAACGCTGTCAAATGCTCGGATATGGGGGGTGAGGGGTTCAATGGTTTCGTTCGCATCATTTCCCGCCCAACCAGTTCCTTCATCGTAAAGACCAAGATGTGTATGAACATCAATAAACCCAGGGAATAGAAACAATCCTTCACAATTGATAACTTCCATTTCTTCAGTTAACTCAATGCTTGATCTAACATCTTCAATTTTATTGCCAACAACAAGCACATCGCCTTTTGGTAACATCTCGCTTGTAATTGGAAAAACAGCTGCATTTTTGAACAAGATTTTCTTCATAGTTTTAGCCCCTGTAGTTTTTTACCTATTTTACCATGATAGAAGAAAAAATAATCTTTAAAATATCGAAGATTATCTTTTCTTTAGAGTATTAAATGCTTCTCTTATTTCTTTATGCGAAAACTCATAGCCGTGTTCTTCAAGTTTCTTTGGCAAGGCTTTTTGGCCTTCTAAGACGAGCATGCTCATTTCACCGAGTACACTTTTAATAGCTGAACTCGGTACTTTTAACCAGTGAGGCCTATTTAGAGAGGTACCAAGCTCTATTCCGAATGTTTTCATTCGAACTGGCTGTGGGGAGGTGACATTAACAGGGCCGCTAATGTTTTCATTTATACAAAACTGAAGAATATTAATAACATCTTCAATATGTACCCATGATACCCACTGTGCTCCAGTGCCAATCGTTCCACCAACTCCTATTTTGTACGGCATTTTCATCATTGGAAACGCACCTCCATCACTTCCTAGCACAATGCCAAAACGGGTGAAAACTGTTCTTACTCCATATTTCTCTGCTTTTTTAGCCTCATGTTCCCACTGTTTTACGGTTTTTGCGAGAAAATCTTCTCCTTGTGAAGGAGACTCTTCCGTAAATACGGCTGTTTCAGAAGTCCCATAGTATCCAACAGCACTTCCGTTTATGAGAACTTTCGGTGGCATTTTCATTTTTTGAATCATATGAACAATAGACTTCGTCGCTGCAACCCGACTATCAAAAATGGCACGTTTGTTTTTTGCTGTCCATCTATTTTGAATGGACGCTCCAGCAAGATTTATAATAGCATCAACACCATCTAGCTCAACCTCAGGAGTTGTTCCTTTTGTGAGCCATGGTACATAATGCAAGTGAGGCGTTGTCGAAGCTTTTTCTTTATTTCGTGTTAAAATGTAAACAGCATGATGTTCGGATAGGAGCTTATCAGCAAGCTTAGAACCGACAAATCCTGTTCCTCCAGCAATAGCAATTTTCATGAAATCCTCTCCTTTATAAGGGATAAAATACATTAATAAAGGCGGTGAACTGAAATGCCTGTTGTTACTAAAATTACCACGCAAAAGAAAAATACTGAGCGCTATAATGTTTTTCTTGATTATGGAAAAGGTGAAGAATATGCGTTCAGCGTTGATGAATATGTACTAACAACTTTTGCAATTAGAAAAGGGCAAAACTTAACAGACGATGAAATTGCCGAAATTCAATACGAAGATCATGTTAAAAAAGCGCATAATTTAGCTCTTACCTATTTATCATACCGCATGCGTTCTGTAAAAGAAGTTCAGCAGTATTTACAAACAAAAGAAATGGGTGACGACGCAATCCGTCGGGCAATTGAGAAACTTCTTGAATATCGGTATCTTAACGATTTGGAATTTGCGAAAGCTTACGTTCGCACGCACATGCGAACAAACTCAAAGGGTCCTGGGCTTTTAAAGCAAGAGCTGATTGAAAAAGGAATTACAGGTCCTGATATTGAAGAGTCTCTTCTTGAATATGATGAAGAGCTTCAGTTTGAAAATGCCCTTAAGCTGATTGAAAAAACGAGAAAGAAAAGCCAGAAGCAGTCTGAAAAGATGATGAAGCAAAAAGCTAAAACTACCCTGCTTACAAAAGGATTCGATCTTTCTCTTATCACAAAAGCGCTTCATGAAGTCTCTCTTGAGAAAGATGAAGATGAGCAGTGGGAAGCCTTAAAAAAACAAGGTGAAAAAGCTCATCGACGCTATCGTAAATATGAGGATTTTCAATACACACAGAAAATGAAAACTCATCTTTATCAAAAAGGCTTCCCACTTGAGCAGATAAACAAGCTTCTTGATCATTTAGCCCAGCAAAATGACTAACTATATGTTATTTATGCGATCTTTTGCTACAATTTAAACAATAAAGAAGCCTTCAAAGCTTCTTTATATAGGAAAAAAGGTTTTGTAACCTTTACCACGTAATGATGTTATTAAAACAATCATATAAACAAGAGGGGAAGAAGGGGTCAAAGATGGAGAAAAGATATAGTGAGTACACAGAATATGAGTTAAGACAAGAAATTAGTCAGCTTGGTGAGAAAGCTAGGAAAGCAGAACAACTTGGGATTGTGAATGAATACGCTGTATTAGAGAGAAAGATGGTTCTTGCCAAAGCCTATTTGTTAAATCCTGATCATTTCAAACCTGGGGAAGTTTATGAAATCGAAGGGGATCCTGGCCGTTACTTCAAAATTGATTATTTAAATGGCGTTTTTGCATGGGGAGTTCGTACGGATGAACCTCATAAAGAAGAAGCGCTGCCTATTTCTCTTTTGAAACAAAGCGAAAGCATGTAAGAGCTTGTCTTACATGCTTTTCGCTTGTTCATTTTATTTGAGGGAGTTACGACTGATATTTGCGCATTTGTTTTTCTAACACAATTAATCCTTGAGTTTGTTGAGTTTCGCCATTCACTTGTGAAGACGCATGTTTTGGACTCGACCATGCTTGTTGAAATGGGTTTTGATAGCCTTGATTTGAAAATCGATTTTGTCTATTTTTTCCCACTGTGAGCACCTCCAGAATTATGTTTCGTTAGAGTTAATAATCCGCGCGTTCATTAGAAGCACGCATGCGTTCAGCCGGATGCGTATTAGTTGTTCCATCTGCTCGTTTTGACGCATATTCAGCTTTTGCTCGCGGTTCACCTTCAAATTTGTTATTATTTTGATTTGGGAATCCTTTTGCTTTATTTCGCATCGTGCGTTCGCCCCCTTGTTAGAAGTAACGTGCATAAAGAACATCCTTATGCACGTTTAGTATATGCTATAAGCTTAGCGGGATATGTAACCAGATATTGCCCTAGGACAGAAAGGAAATGAGAAAATGGAAGATATTTTTGAGCGTTTAACAACAATGCTGTTAGAAAAGAACGATAGTCTATCATATGCCAAAGCGCGGACATGGATTGAGCTTTTATGGGAAGACTTTGAAGCAACATATGCTAAAGCAGGTAGGGAGTATAAAGGACAGGAGTTAACAGAGCAAATCGTAACAAACTGGATTAATCATTATGGACCGAGACTGCACGAGTTCAAAACAAGCAATCCAAAATTCAAAGCACTAATGGACAGTGAAGATGATTTAAAACATTAAAAAGAAGTGGAAACCCACTTCTTTTTAGTTTGGTAAATAATCTAGTTTTTTACGGAGTTTCTTTTCACTAAAAATCCATCCTGTATATGAACAGATGATATTTAAATCAAAATCAAGCTGAACAACAGCTACGAACGGATAATATCCTTTACTTCGATAACGAAGGTCAATAAAGCGTACTTCAATATGATCGCTATACTCTGCAGTCTCGAACCTGTATACAGGGGAGAACGAAAGGAATGCTGATAAGTTTTCATCTTGTTTTGCAGCTTCCATAAGCGCTGATGAAGGTTCTTCCATCCGTTCAAAAACATCATGAACTTTGATTTCTCCGTTTGTGGCATTTCCCACATAAAAGTGATTTTTAGCAATGATAGCGAGATGCCAACGATTGAAACGCATTGTTGGTGAAATAATGATCTTTTCTACATTTGGAAGTTGTTTTTTTATTTTATGACGCAAGTTAAGATTCATTGCAATTCGGATAAAATAGTAGACGATAATAACGCCAAAAACCGTAATAAAGGTTGGACCAGGACTTCCACCAATAGCCCAAATGATTATGCCAATGATATGGATAGTGAAAAAGTACGGATCAAACGTATTGATAATCCCAAGAGCTACCCATTTTTGAGAAAAGGGTCGAAATGCCTGTGTTCCATAGGCATTGAAAATGTCGACAAAAACGTGAATAATGACTCCTATAAATGTCCACATCCATAAATCAAAAAGGTGGGCATCTCGAAAAAGTAGATGCAAAATAAATGTAATAAGAAGCGGCCATAGAAGAACGGCAGGAATCGAGTGAGTAATCCCGCGATGGTTCCGGATGTATTTGGCGTTGTTTCTTAATTTCAATATCGTATCAATATCAGGAATAAGTGATCCTGCAATAGCTCCTATCATAACAGCTTCTTTCGTATCTAAATGAGAGGAAACAGTCGGATCTAGCGTTGCTAATCCTCCTAAAGCAATTCCCATAACAATATGTGTTCCAGTATCCAAAAAAAGACCTCCTAATCGTTCGGTTCTAACAGGTCATAACTAATATATGTTAGGCTAAATTCTTGTGATTCATGTTGTTATTTAAACAATTTGCTTTATTGCAAATTGGATTATGTGGATTATAACGCTTTTGAACTCTGTTCATCAAGTTTCACTGTAGAGTTGGTATATAGGTGACAACTTATGGAAGCTTGTTACCTATAGTGTTTAACAATAAGAAACATTATATAGAAGAAAATATTGTAATTATTGCACGCTTTTATTATCTATATTAAACAGACAATAGAATGAAATGGGAAGAAATGAAGAATCCCTATATTCATATTTATCATAATACCTCGGAGGATAGCACATGAAACAAAGTAAAGAAATTGTAAAGGATTTTAATATAGCAAAATTTCAAGAAGATTTGATTGGTTGGTTTACAGCAGAGCAGCGTGATTTACCGTGGCGCCAAGATAAAGATCCGTACAAAGTGTGGGTATCTGAAATTATGCTTCAGCAAACAAGGGTTGATACAGTTATTCCTTATTTTAATAATTTTATAAGTAAATTTCCAACACTTGAACATTTGGCTGATGCTGATGAAGAAGACGTATTAAAAGCATGGGAGGGGCTTGGCTATTATTCGCGAGCGCGCAATCTTCAGTACGCGGTTAGGGAAGTGCGCGACGAGTATGGTGGCATTGTTCCTGAAACAAAAGATGAAGTATCTAAGCTAAAAGGAGTTGGACCATATACAACAGGAGCTATTTTAAGCATTGCCTACGGCGTCCCAGAACCTGCTGTTGATGGAAACGTAATGCGTGTTCTCTCCCGTATTTTGTTCGTATGGGAAGACATTGCGAAGCCAAAAACACGCAAGCTTTTTGATGAACTTGTTTATGCCATAATTTCACATGAGAACCCCTCTTTTTTTAATCAAGGGTTGATGGAACTTGGCGCTCTTATTTGCACACCAAAGTCTCCAGCCTGTTTACTTTGTCCTGTTCAGGAACATTGCAGGGCATTTGAAGAAGGTACACAAAAAGAATTGCCAGTTAAGACAAGTAAGAAATCTGTAAAAGCTGTGGAACTTGCAGCAGCAGTGGTAACAGATGAAAGTGGGAAAGTTCTTATTCATAAAAGGTCAAGTAAGGGACTTCTTGCGAATTTATGGGAATTTCCAAATGTTGAAATTCAGAAAGCTCCTTCTAAGGAAGAGGAATTAACAGCATTCTTAACAGAAAAATATGGGGTGGAAGCTGAAATAGGACAGCCTTTTACAACAATTAGTCACGTTTTTTCACATCTTACATGGCATATTACAGTCTACGAAGGAAAGATTAGAGGGAAAGTAGAAGAGAGCGAAACCCTCAAACTTCTTACATGGGAAGAAGCAGAGCAATATGCTTTTCCTGTTTCACATCAGAAAATGAAGAAGGCATTTAAGGAACGCCAACAAGATTAAACCCTACCCGAGCTTTCTCGGATAGGGAAGTATTAGTCATACACTATTTCAGTTCCATGCGTATAGTCGCCTTCTCTGCGATGAAGGCCACCGCGATTTTGAATTTCATTTATAATTTGACGATGAATCGTTTGTCCTTCACTATTAAGATAAGGCATAATTTGTTGAAGAGAGTGATGAAAGTAAGCAAGTTCGCTGTCTTTCCACTCTTCTTTCCCTATCATTGAAAGAGCAGTCATATCGCGTCCAACATACATAATGGGCGTCCCTCCATACACGTGTTGTGAAATTTATGAGCCTTGTGCGTGCTCGTTTTATTTTTACAACAATGCTTGTCTCTTATACACGGTAAGCATTACAATAAAATAGCAAATTAAGATGATTAATGAATTTAAAATGAGGTGTCATGATGGAAAATAAAGTAGCTTTAATAACAGGAAGTAGTCGCGGAATTGGCAGAGCTACAGCATTACGTTTAGCAAAGGAAGGGTATGACATTGTTGTTAACTATGCGCGTAGCAAAAGCGCAGCCCTTGAACTAGCCGCTGAAATTGAAAGCATTGGACAGCGTGCATTAGTTGTGAAAGCAAACGTTGGAAAAGTGGAGAAAATTAAGGAAATGTTTGCTGAAATTGATCACACTTTTGGCCGTCTTGACGTTTTTGTAAGCAATGCAGCATCAGGTGTTCTTCGTCCAATTATGGAAGTTGAGGAAACGCATTGGAACTGGACAATGGATATTAATAGCAAAGGTTATTTATTCTGTGCTCAAGAAGCGGCAAAAAGGATGGAAAAAACGGGCGGAGGTAAAATTGTTACAATTAGCTCGCTTGGTTCTATGCGCTACTTAGAGAACTACACAACAGTTGGAGTTTCAAAAGCAGCTGTTGAAGCTTTAACACGTTACTTAGCTGTTGAGCTTGCACCGAAGAATATTCAAGTTAACACAGTTTCAGGTGGTGCTGTAGATACGGAAGCATTAAAGCATTTTCCAAACCGTGAAGAGCTTTTAAACGATGCAAGAGAAAATACACCTGCAGGACGTATGGTTGAAATGGATGACATCGTAAATACAGTTATGTTCCTTTTATCTGAAGGAGCAAGCATGATTTGTGGACAAACAATCATTGTTGATGGTGGTCGTTCACTGCTTGTGTAAAAAAATAAATAATTTTGGATAGTTCTTTCACCTTCTGGACATATTAATTTTCGTGGAGGTGAAAGACAATGGCAAAGAAAAATCAAAACCAAACAACAGCTGGTACTAACGTTCAACATGTAAAACAACAAAATGCTCAAGCTAACCAAGGCCAATATGGCACTGAGTATGCTGCTGAAACTGATGTACAACACGTGAAGCAACAAAACGCTCAAGCTAATAAAAACAAAAACCAAAACAGCTAATTTGTAAGTTCAAAAGACACTTCCTTCATTCGGATAGGAAGTGTCTTTTTTCTGTGACAAAACTTGTCTAAACTTTACATATCTCGGCAAAGGGAAAAGCGTGTTAATCAAGAATTAAACTAGTGAAGTAAGTCGCAGAACGTGAAGCATCTACCCATACTAATGATAAAGTGGAGGGAAACGCGTGCAAAAATTTGATCAGTTAGTTGTGAAGCAAATGAAGACAATGGATGAGCTGTTGTTTATTCAATCAGAAATAGAGCGTTGCCAAGAGATTGAAAGAGAGCTTTTAGTACTTCAAGAAGAAACAAAATTAAATTCTTTGCAAGAAGAGATTTCAATCATGAAACAACAGCTGAAGGATATTCAGACAACGTTTCAAAACCAAACTGCATCAATTATCGAAACGTATGAAAAAGAAGCGGTAGAAGAACCGCTTTTTAAATAGGTAAAAAGGGGGCGTCTGGAGTGAATTGTTTGCTCTAGGCACCCCCATTTGTTTTAATTTGTTCTCCAAAAAGTTATAATAGTAAAGAGCCTATGTAGTTACGAACGAATAATTGTAGTTATTAGACAAGATAGACGAAAAGTGGACAAGGGAGAACTCCAAAGCAGTACATAAAAGATTCATAAACAAACGAGAAGAGTTCTAAAATAGAAAGAAGGGGAAAAAATGATTCAACCAGCGGAAGGAGAGCCAATTGAAATCCAAAGCTATAAGCATGATGGCCATATCCATCGCATTTGGGATGAAACGATGATTTTAAAAGGTACCCAAACGCTTATGATTGGTGGCAATGATCGAACGGTTGTAACAGAATCTGATGGTCGGAAATGGGTGACACGAGAACCCGCGATTTGCTATTTTCATTCTCAGCATTGGTTCAATGTGATTGGCATGATTAGAGAAGACGGTATCTACTACTATTGCAACATTAGCTCGCCATTCATTTTAGAAGAAGGTGCATTAAAGTACATTGATTATGATTTAGATATTAAGGTGTTTCCCGATATGACATATACAATTCTTGATGAAGATGAATATGAAGATCATCGGAAGAAGATGAATTATCCACTTGTCATTGATCGGATTTTAAAATATAACCTAGAAAATTTACAAAACTGGATTCGACAAAGAAAAGGACCGTTTGCACCAGACTTTATTGATATGTGGTATGAAAGGTATTTAACATATCGAAGACCGCGCATTTAACCTGTTCCCTTTCTGGCAGGTTTTTTCTATATATGAGGGGGGCCTTGTTTGAGTAGCATAAAAAGATACTTTGTATTTGTAAAACCATACAAATGGAAAATTGTTGCAACAATTATTATTGGTCTTGTTAAATTCTCTTTTCCTCTTACCATCCCACTTATTTTAAAATACGTTGTTGATAATATTTTAGGAGGGAATACTCTTTCAGACAGTGAAAAATTAACAAGACTCTTTTACTTAATGGGATTTATGTTTGTTATATTTGGCCTTCTTCGTCCTCCTGTTGAATATTATCGTCAATATTACGCACAGTGGGTGGCTAACAAAATTTTATACGATATTCGGAGAAAGCTTTTTGATCATATCCAACGTCTAAGCATGCGTTTTTACGCAAATACGAGAGTTGGAGAAGTGATTTCAAGAGTAATCAATGATGTGGAACAAACGAAAACCTTTGTTATTACAGGGCTTATGAACGTTTGGCTTGATACAGCAACTATTTTTATTGCGATTGCTATCATGTTTACAATGAATGTGAAATTAACTATTGTATCGATTATCTTATTTCCAGTCTATGCTTTCACTGTTAAATACTTTTATGGCAGGCTGCGTCATTTAACACGCGTTAGATCTCAAGCTCTTGCAGAAGTGCAAGGTCATCTCCATGAAAGAGTGCAAGGAATCTCGCTTATCAGGAGTTTTTCAGCTGAAGAACATGAGGAAAAAGAATTCGATAAGCATAACGGTAATTTTTTAAAACGAGCTGTTGATCATACAAGTTGGAATGCCAAAACATTTGCAGTTATTAATACAGTAACAGATCTTGCCCCTTTATTAGTAATTGGTTATGCAGGTTATTATGCTATAAAAGGTGGCTTAAGTGTGGGAACGATGGTTGCCTTTGTTACATATATTGATCGTCTGTATAGTCCGTTACGCCGGCTTGTTAACGCTTCAACAACTTTAACTCAAGCAATTGCTTCAATGGATCGTGTTTTTGAATTTATGGATGAAAAGTACGATATTGAAGATAAGCCAGACGCAAAAGAATGTAAGAATATTAAAGGAAGAGTGACTTTTGAAAATGTCTCTTTTTCTTATGAAGATGAAGAAGTGCTTCATAACATTTCTCTGGATGTGCCAAGTGGAAAATCAACCGCATTTGTTGGAATGAGCGGAGGAGGAAAATCCACAATTATTAGTTTAATTCCTCGCTTTTACGATGTAAGTAAAGGGGTTTTGCGCATTGATGGAGAGGATATTCGTTCTTTCAAAGTGCGAAGCTTGCGCGACCAAATAGGAATTGTTATGCAGGACAATGTTTTATTTAGTGATTCTATTCGGGCCAACATTGCTTTTGGAAACCCAGAAGCAAGTGAAGCGGAAATTATCGAATCTGCTAAAGCAGCAAATGCTCATGACTTCATCTTAGAACTTCCTGAAGGATATGATACAAAAGTGGGAGAACGAGGTGTCAAGCTTTCGGGAGGTCAGAAACAACGTATTGCGATTGCTCGCGTATTTTTGAAAAACCCACCAATTCTTATTTTTGACGAAGCAACTTCTGCACTTGACTTGGAAAGTGAACACATTATTCAAGAAGCCGTTGAAAAGTTAGCAAAAAATCGTACGACATTCATTGTCGCTCACAGATTATCTACGATTACACATGTAGACGAAATTGTTCTTGTAGAAAATGGAAGAATTAAAGAGAGAGGATCACATGAGGAGCTAATGAAGAAAAAGGGAAGTTACTATAGTCTCTTTAGCGTGCAACAATTGGATGGATAAAAATGTCGAAAACTTATTTAAGTTTTCGACATTTTTTTACACCTACTTAAAAACTTTTGTATTATAATTTTCTCAACTGTAATTTTCTGATAAGTCAGAAAATTACAGTTGAGGATGTTTTCTAAATTTTTATATAAGGAGTGAGGCTGTGGAATCTGAAAAAGTGATTGATGTACAGAACTTGCGCATCTCTTTTAAAACAGAAGATGGCAGGGTGCCAGCAGTTGATGGCATTACGTTTCATATTAAAAAAGGCGAGATTTTAGGAGTAGTAGGCGAATCAGGGTGTGGTAAGAGTATTACATCTCTATCGCTTATGAAACTTGTCCCTGAGCCCCCAGGTATTGTTGAAGCAGATTCTATGCTGTTCAATGAGATCAACCTTATGAACCTCTCAGAAAAGCAAATGCGAGAAATACGAGGAGACGACATTTCAATGATTTTTCAAGAGCCTATGACGTCCCTTAACCCTCTTTTTACAATTGGCTCACAGCTCACTGAAGCAATACGCATACATAGAAAATGGAGTAAGAAGCAAGCGAAAGAGCGGGTTTTGGACATGCTGAAGCTTGTTGGTCTTCCTCGAGTTGAAGAGCTTATAAAAAACTATCCACATCAGCTTTCTGGAGGAATGAGACAGCGTGTAATGATTGCGATGGCTCTTTTATGTGACCCGAAGTTACTTATTGCAGATGAGCCGACAACAGCTCTTGATGTAACCATTCAAGCTCAAATTCTTCAGTTAATGAAAGAATTAAATGAAGAATTAAATACAGCAATTATGCTTATCACTCACGACCTTGGAGTTGTTGCTGAAGTGTGTGATCGGGTCATGGTTATGTATGCGGGAAAAATTATTGAAGAAACAGACGTTCTCACCCTTTTTAAAAATTCAAAACATCCGTACACAAGGGGCCTCATTAAATCTGTTCCTGATAAAAGAATAAAGAAAGATCGGTTGTATTCTATTCCTGGTAATGTTCCTAAGCCAGGATCTATTAAACAAGGTTGTCATTTTGCTAGTCGCTGTGAATTTGTAACAGAGCGATGTCTTATCGAAACCCCACCTATTTATCATCTTAAAAACTATCATAAAGTACGCTGCTTCTTACATGAAGAGGAGGGGGTTAGAGATGAGCAAAGCATTGCTACAAGTTAATGGTCTCAAAAAGTACTTTTTAAATAGAGAAGGAATATTAGGAAGAAAGGTTGGCAATGTAAAAGCAGTTGATGATTTAAAGTTTGAGGTATATGAAGGCGAAACCCTTGGGATTGTAGGAGAAAGTGGATGTGGGAAATCAACGATGGGCAGATTATTGCTGCGCTTAATTGAGCCAACAGAAGGCAGTGTTACCTTTCAAGGAAAAGAGGTTACAAATCTCTCTAAAAAAGCTGTTCGCTCACTGAGAAGAGATATGCAGATGGTTTTTCAAGATCCATTTGCTTCGTTAAATCCCCGCCATAACGTTGAGAAAATTTTAGAAGAACCGCTTATTGTTCATGGAATTGGTTCAAAAAAAGAGCGGAAGAAAAAAGTACAAGAGATGCTTGAAATAGTAGGTCTCAGTGCGTATCATAGCAAGCGCTATCCACACCAATTTAGCGGTGGCCAAAGACAAAGAATAGGAATTGCCAGAGCTCTAATGACGAACCCTCGTCTTATTGTTGCAGATGAACCTGTTTCAGCACTCGACGTTTCGATTCAATCGCAAGTGTTAAATCTGATGGAACATTTACAAAAAGAATTTGGACTTACATACATCTTTATTTCTCACGACCTTGGCGTTGTTCGTCATATTAGCGACAGAGTTGGAGTGATGTATTTAGGTCAACTTGTAGAGCTTACAGACAGTGAACGTCTTTATGAGAAAGCTTTTCATCCTTACACAGAAGCATTGCTATCTGCTGTTCCTATTCCAGATCCAGAAGCCAAAAAAGAGCAAGTTGTTTTAAATGGAGATTTACCAAGCGCATCTGCTGCTCCTGTTGGCTGTGCTTTTCATACGCGCTGCCCTAAATGTATGGATGTTTGTAAAGAAAAGCGTCCAATTTTTAGGGAAGTAGAGGAAAAACATTATGTAGCCTGTCACTTGTATGAGTAAAGATGACAGAATTTTTAAAAATATCATATGAGGTGAAAGAAATGAGGAAAAAGAAATGGTCGTTTGGGTTACTGGTCTTATCGGTGGCAATTGTGATGACTCTTGCCGGTTGTAGTAATTCGGAGAAAGCAGATGGAAATGGGGAGAAAGGTAGCACACTTGTATTTGCTCGCGGCGGCGATTCTGTCTCTCTTGACCCAGCAATTGTGACAGATGGTGAGTCATTTAAAGTGACTCAAAATATCTTTGATACGTTAATTCTATTCGGAAAACAGAACACAGAGCTTGAACCAGGTCTTGCGACAGAGTGGAGCACCTCTGAGGATGGATTAACATATACGCTTAAATTACGTGAAGGTGTTAAGTTCCATGATGGTACAGACTTTAATTCAGAAGCTGTAAAGGTGAATTTTGAGCGATGGAAAAGTGGAAATGAAGAAAAATTTTATTACTATAATTCACAATTTGGAGATGTGATTGAGCAAATTAATACTCCTGATGAGTACACGGTGGAATTTAAATTAAAGCGTCCTCTTGCCCCATTCTTTAAAAACTTAGCAATGTCTCCATTTGCAATCGCCTCTCCAAAAGCTTTAAAAGAGCAAGGAGATAAGTTTGGAGATCATCCTGTTGGAACAGGAGCATTTAAGTTTAGTGAGTGGAAACGTAATGACCGCATTACAGTTACAAAAAACGAAGATTACTGGAACGAAGGACGTCCGAAATTAAACGAGGTCATTTTTACGGTTATTCCAGAAAACTCGGCTCGTCTTAATGCGCTAAAAACGGGGGAAGCGGATTTAATTGATGGAGTAAACTTCAGTGAAGTAGAATCTATCGAAAACGATCCTAACTTAAAAACATTTTTCCGTCCGTCACTAAACGTAGCGTATGTTGGATTAACAACAAATCGTGGCCCGTTAAAAGATAAAAAAGTTCGTCAAGCTTTGAACTATGCAGTTGATAAGGAAGCATTGCTGAAAACATTTTATGCAGGAGAAGGACAGGTAGCGGCTAACCCAATGCCTCCAGTTGTTGAAGGATACAATAAAGCTTTAGATCCATATCCATATGATCCTAAAAAAGCAAAAGAAATATTAAAAGAAGCAGGATATGAAGATGGATTTGAGATTGAACTATGGGCAATGCCTGTTCCACGCCCATATATGCCAGATGGTCAAAAAATTGCAGAAGCTGTTCAATCTAACTTTGCAGATATCGGGGTGAAAGCCAATATTAAAACGTATGAATGGGCTACGTATTTAGAAAAAGCCCGCTTAGGTGAAGCAGATAGTTTTCTACTAGGCTGGACAGGAGACAATGGTGATGCAGATAACTTCCTTTACGTTTTACTTGATGAAGATGCAATCGGAAGCAACAATTACACCTATTATAAGAATCCAGAGGTCCATGAACTGCTCATCGAAGCACAATCAACAATTGATAAAGAAAAGCGCAATGAACTCTATAATAAAGCGCAAGAAATTATCAAAGATGACGCTCCGTGGATTCCACTTGTACATTCTAAACCAGCTCTTGCAGGAAACAAGACGATTGAAGGATTTGCTCCACATCCAACAGGGTCAGATCGTTTAGATACAGTTGAAATTAAAGAATAGACAATTTAAAAAGGGAGTAAATTTATTTACTCCCTTTTTGAAATTTAAGAGGGAGGAGAAGTAAAGTGATTACGTATATTATTCGACGTTTATTAATGCTTGTTCCAGTCCTAGTTGGACTATCTCTTATTGTCTTTTTTATGATCCGAGCTATTCCAGGAAATCCTGCTCAAGTTATTTTAGGACAGCTTGCTACAAAAGATGCTATCGATTCCTTAACGAAGGAGCTTGGCTTAAATGAGCCATGGTATACTCAGTACTTTCATTATATTGGAAATCTTTTAACAGGTGATTTAGGAGAGTCATTACGGACTAAAAACCCGATTAGTGAAGAGCTTTGGCCATATCTAACAGCAACACTAGAGCTATCTCTTGTGGCCATTATTATTGCTATTGTGGTTGGGGTAAATGCAGGAATTATTAGTGCTTGGTTTCAAAATTCTTGGTTTGATTATATCGCAATGCTTCTTGCTCTTATCGGCGTATCAATGCCAATCTTTTGGCTTGGTTTGATGGAACAATGGTTGTTTGCAATTCAGTGGGATCTATTGCCTACTGCGGGTCGTGAAGATATTCGAAACCCAATTGACTCCATAACAGGGTTATACATATTTGATACTCTTGTTCAAGGAAAATGGGATCAATTCGCTGTTGTTATAAAACACTTAGCGTTACCGAGCGTTGCGCTTGCAACAATTCCGATGGCTATTATTGCTCGTATTACACGTTCAAGTATGCTTGAAGTTATGCGCTCTGATTTTATTCGAACTGCAAGAGCAAAAGGACTTCGTATGTTTTGGGTTGTTTATCGACATTCTTTAAAAAATGCCGTGATTCCGATTCTTACGGTAATTGGTTTACAGTTTGGAGTATTACTTGGAGGAGCTATTTTAACAGAAACAATTTTTAGCTGGCCTGGGATTGGACGTTATATTTATGAAGCAATTGGATATCGTGATTATCCTGTGATTCAATCTGGAATTCTTATTATTGCTCTCCTCTTTGTATGTATAAATTTAATCGTTGATTTGTTGTATACAGTTATTGATCCAAGGATTAAATATAACAAGTAAAGGAGGAGCAACAAATGGCAGAATTAATGAAAAATAACCTTTTACCACCTGAACCTCCTGTTGTAGCAGAAACATCTTCTTCTTTTCGAGAAGGGTGGCGCAGTTTCAAAAAAAATAAACTTGCTTTAGTAGGAGGCGCCATTGTTCTGTTTTTCATTCTCTTAGCGATATTTGCTCCTGTTATTGCTCCTGAAGGGGTAAATGAGCAAAAATTGCAAGAACGACTCCAGGCCCCTTCAAGTGAGCATTGGTTTGGAACAGATGATTTTGGTCGGGATGTATTTTCACGCGTACTGCACGGAGCAAAAACATCACTTTGGGTTGGCTTTTTTTCTGTAATGGGCTCTATTATTGTAGGGAGCTTTCTTGGGATTATAGCAGGTTATTATGGAAGAATTGCAGACGCTATCATCTCACGGATATTTGATATTTTACTTGCTTTTCCAAGTATTTTATTAGCTATTGGAATTGTAGCAGTCCTTGGTCCATCTTTACAAAATGCGTTAATTGCCATTGCTGTCATTAATATCCCGAACTTTGGTAGGTTAATTCGTTCAAGAGTGTTAAGTGTTAAAGAAGAAGAATATATTTTAGCAGCGAAAGCAATTGGTATGTCAGATCACCGTATTTTATTTCATCATGTGTTACCAAATAGCATTACGCCTATTATTGTACAAGGAACGCTTGCAGTTGCAACAGCTATTATTGAGGCAGCTGCGCTTGGCTTTTTAGGACTTGGAGCACAGCCTCCGAATGCGGAATGGGGAAGAATGCTAGCGGATTCTAAGCAATACTTAATTCAAGCACCTTGGACAATGATTTTTCCAGGAGTAGCTATCATGCTTGTTGTTTTAGGGTTCAATTTACTTGGAGATGGATTGCGAGATGCACTTGACCCAAGAATGAAAAACTAAAAAAGCACGTGTCAGCTGACACGTGCTTTTTAATTTTCTTCTTCACCACTAATCTCAAAAGAGTTTTCCGTTGTATGATAGCTTTGAAAGCTATCGATAAGCAAATCAAGATGTTCAAGTTCTTCTCCATATTCAATGATAGAAGCAATGAGCGGAAAGAGATTATACAGCATTTTATTTTCATCTTCATCTTCAAGAAGCTTATATTTCATAAATGTATCAATAAGCCCACGTTTCCCTGTACAAGAAGGGTCAATCGCTTTATGCGGCTGCTGAGCACGAACTTTTCCAATAAATTTTAAAAGAGTTTGTTCATGGTAGCTTAAAATGTACTCTATTTGCTCTTTTAAAACTGTTTGAAATTTCTCTGGCATGTGATGAATATCATTGCCAAGTCTATGCAGCAAACGTAGCGTTGTTAATGCTCTTTTTGTTGTAAGCAACATTTGGCGAAATAAAACAAGTTTACGAGACTTTACATGAGCATTTTTCTTAGAGTATTTTCGTTCTTCTTTATAAAAATCAAACGTTTGTTCAGTTTGTTTAAGGCGATCATCAATTTTTTCAATATCTTCTTTCAACAGTGTATATGCGGAAGCTTCTCTTAAGGTCATTCGAATCCATTTAATAATGTCTTCTGTTATGTGTGTCAACTTATAATAAAGTTTTGTCTCATATTTAGGTGGTAGAAAAATAAAATTTACGATAAAGGCTGATAATACTCCAAGCATGACAGTACTAAATCTAAGCAAAGCATAATCTGTTGATTCAATCGTTGTGCTTTCCATAATCGCAATAACTGTTACTAGAGAAAGCGGAATAATATTTTGGGATTTTAGACGCAAGTTGATTGTAATAACTAGAATAGCCGTCAATCCGATTACAACGGGATGATTCCCTAGTGTAAGAGAAAAGATAACCGCTACTAAAGCTCCGATAATGTTTCCCTGAAGCTGGTCTAAAACCGTTAAATAAGAACGATAAATAGATGGTTGAATCGCAAATATAGCCGCAATCCCTGCAAATGCAGGCGCTGATAGTCCAAGCAGCTCTGCTAAAAATAAGGCAAGTGTAATTGCAATTCCTGTTTTGAAAATACGAGCACCAAGTTTCATGGTGAGAGTTAATGACATTCCCTTCGTAATAAAGTTTTTCTCTGAAACCACATTATAAATCATTTGGTAAAAAAAGAAAGTCTGACTTTTATTATCTTTAATAAACAGTCAGCGTTTCCTTACTAAATAGAGAAGAAGGAGCGCTCTATAGCTTTTAGAAAATAATTTTTTCTTTTAGTAATTGCTAAACAATAACCTACTATACAAGGTTTAGGAGAGGATATCAAGAGAAAATCTTCAACAAAAACCACCATTTTTAGACGATGATAAAAAAACACCTCTAGAAAGGTTTCTAGAGGTGTTTTTGGTTAGTTACTTACAGTTGACTGAAAACTTTTTCAACCGCTATTAACGTTTTTGTAATATCTTCTTCTGTGTGAGCTATTGTTAAAAACCAAGCTTCATATTTAGAAGGAGCAAGATTAATGCCTTCATTTAGCATAAGCTTAAAGAATTTTGCAAACATCTCTCCGTCTGTATTTTCAGCTTGTTCATAGTTCACTACAGTTTCATTTGTAAAGTACACTGTAAGAGCACCTTTTAAACGATTGATCGTAATAGGAACATTGTATGTTTTAGCGTGGGCGGCAATTCCTTCTTCAAGCATCTCACCTAATTGATCAAGACGTTCGTAGACGCCTTCTTCTTGCAGTACTTCTAGACAAGCAATTCCAGATAGAATAGAAGCTGGATTACCTGCCATTGTGCCTGCTTGATAAGCAGGTCCAAGCGGTGCTACTTTTTCCATAATATCTTGACGACCGCCATAAGCTCCGATTGGAAGTCCGCCTCCAATAATTTTTCCTAGAGCAGTTAAGTCTGGTTTGACTCCAAGTAAATCTTGAGCTCCTCCATACATAAAACGGAATGCTGTGATAACTTCATCATAAATAACAAGCGCTCCAGCTTCATGAGCAAGATCATTTACAGCTTGTAGGAAGCCTTCTTTTGGTTCTACAATTCCAAAGTTCCCGACAATCGGTTCTACGAGAACACCGGCAATTTCGTCTCCCCATTTTGCAAGAGCTTCTTTAAATGGTTCAATATCGTTAAATGGAACGGTAATAACTTCTTTTGCAATACTTTTGGGAACTCCAGCAGAATCAGGTGTTCCAAGTGTTGAAGGACCAGAACCTGCTGCAACAAGGACAAGGTCAGAGTGACCGTGATAGCAACCAGCAAATTTAATGATTTTGTCACGTCCAGTATAAGCACGAGCAACGCGAATTGTCGTCATTACGGCTTCTGTTCCAGAGTTCACAAAGCGTACTTTATCTAAATTCGGCATTGCATCTTTTAGCATTTTCGCAAATTTTACCTCATGTGCTGTTGGTGTGCCATATAAAACGCCATTTTCAGCAGCTTCTGTAATAGCTTTTGTAATATGGGGATGTGCATGACCTGTTATAATCGGTCCATACGCTGCAAGGTAGTCAATGTATTGATTGTCATCAACATCCCAAAAGTAAGCGCCTTGACCGCGCTTCATAGCAACGGGGGTACCGCCGCCAACTCCTTTATATGAGCGAGAAGGACTATTTACGCCCCCAACAATATGTTCAAGTGCCTCGCTATGTAATTTTTCAGAATTTGTAAATCTCATAAATGATGCCTCCTAGAGCATTAAAGTTTCTTCTTCTATTCTAGCAAACTTTTGCCTCTATGTACTAGAGGGAGCAATCTTACCATTTGTGTAGATGCGTCTTATTGGTTACACTAACGTATGGTAAATAGTAAAAAGAGATGGAGGAGTGAAGATGAAGGAAATTATTGAAGTAAAAGGATTGCGTAAAGAATTTAAAGCATACGCAAATCGTTCAGGATTAAAAGGAGCTTTTCGCGATCTTTTTACTCGTCAATATAAGATTGTTCCTGCTGTTGATAATGTATCAATGTCAATCAAGCAAGGAGAGATGGTTGGTTATATTGGAGAAAACGGCGCAGGGAAGTCAACCACAATAAAAATGCTAACAGGTATCTTAACCCCAACAAGCGGCCATGTGCGTGTAAATGGAATGAATCCACATAAAGAAAGAGAGAAATTTGCTCAAACGATTGGAGTTGTATTCGGGCAGCGTTCTCAGCTTTGGTGGGACATTGCGGTTCAGGAATCTTTTCGTCTTTTGAAAAAAGTATATAAAGTGTCTGACGAAGATTATAACGAGCATATGAACCATGTTATTGAAACACTTGATATCGGACCACTTTTAGACAAGCCAGTTCGAAAGCTTTCCCTTGGTCAACGTATGCGATGTGAGCTTGCAGCTGCACTTATTCACAATCCGCCATTGCTCTTTTTGGATGAACCAACAATTGGATTGGACGTACTTGTAAAACTAAAGATTCGTAAGTTTCTTAAAGAAATTAACGAAAAACATAAAACAACGATTTTGCTTACCACTCACGATTTAGCTGACATTGAAGCGCTTTGTGAGCGCGTTATTATGCTTGATGAAGGAAAAGTCATTTATGATGGTCTTTTAGACAAGCTGCGTACAAACTGGGGCGAGCAAAAGCAAATTTCGTTCCAATTTACAGTTCCACCGCTTCACGCTGACTTAATTAAACTAACGAAAGACCTTGATGTATCTTGGTTTAGTGGTGATCATCCAGACGTATATGTTGCCCATGTTGGTACAGATCAAGATATTATGTCAGAGCTTATTGGTAGAACAGTTGGGGCATACCGAATTCAAGATATGAGCATTGAAAAAATCTCTACAGAAGAAATTATTCGCAACATTTATGAAGAAGGTGTTGTGAGTGGATAAGTATATTGAAATGATTCGCATCCGCTTTTTAATGATGCTTGCTTACAGAACAAATTACTATAGCGGTATTTTAATTTATGGAATTAATATTGGTGCCTATTATTTTCTGTGGTCTGCGATTTATGGTGGACAAGAAAATATTGAAGGGTTATCGATTACGCAGATGGTAACATACGTAGCTGTTTCATGGATGGCAAGAGCTTTCTATTTTAATAATATTGATCGCGAGATGGCAACAGAGATTAAGGAAGGAAAAGTAGCAGTAGAACTTATTCGTCCATATAGTTATCTTGGTATGAAAACAATGCAAGGGCTTGGTGAAGGTCTTTTTCGCTTTTTCTTCTTTTCGATTCCAGGTCTTATTATTGTTTATTTTATCTTCCCAATTGAATTTTCAGCGAGTCCGGTAACATGGGGCCTTTTCTTGCTTTCACTTGTATTTAGCTTTTTTATCAATATGCAAATTAACTTGCTTACTGGAATTACCACGTTCTTTTTATTTAACAACGATGGATTAATTCGAGCGAAACGAGTTGTTATCGACTTATTTTCAGGATTGCTTTTACCAATCAGCTTTTATCCTATTTGGGCACAAAATATTATGGGATACTTACCTTTTCAAGGGATTAGCTATATTCCGAGCATGATTTTCACGAATGGATTCAAAGGAGCAGACGTTTATCAAGGATTGCTATTTCAGGCGCTTTGGTCTGTTGTTTTATTAATTCCAATTTCTTTAATATGGTGGGCCGCTCGTAAGCGTCTCGTCATTCAAGGAGGGTAGAGAAAAATGTTTTACTTCTCAATATTTTTTCAATATATCGGTCAATATATGAAAACAAGGCTTCAATATCGCGCAGATTTGTTCGTTGAAGTTTTATCTGATTTGTTGTTTCAAGCCGTTAACTTAGTATTTATTCTCGTTGTGTTTGGTCATACACAGCTTTTACATGGCTGGTCAAGAGATGAAATTATTTTTATATACGGATTTTTCCTTGTCCCATTTGCTATTTTCTCTACCTTTTTTAACATTTGGGACTTCAATGAACGATACATTGTAAAAGGAGAAATGGATCGGATTTTAACAAGACCTATCCATAGCCTTTTTCAAGTTATATTAGAACGCATTGAACTTGAATCTCTTTTCGGAGCTGTAACAGGTTTAGCGGTTATGATTTATGCAGGATCGCTTCTTGATCTTCCATTTCATTGGTATGATCCATTTATATTTCTTCTATTTGTCATTGGGGGAGCTCTTGTTTATGGAGGCATCTTTATTTCACTAGCTACAATTGGTTTCTGGTCTGATGCTAGAACATCCATTATGCCAACAATGTATAATATCGGAAACTACGGACGTTATCCTGTAGATATTTATAACAATGTTATTCGTTACATACTTACATGGATTTTGCCGTTTGCATTCGTTGGTGTTTATCCTGCTGCATACTTCTTAAAACGAGAAGAATGGTATTGGTATTCATTTTTAACGCCTGTTGTTGGTTTAGCTTTCTTTATTTTATCTATTGCTTTATGGAATACAGGCGTAAAAAGATATAGAGGAGCAGGAAATTAACTGAAGTATGCTATAGTATAAAAAATAAGTTTAGGAGGTCTTTTTTTATGACATTAAATTTAGGAGAAAAAGCACCTGAGTTTTCATTACCTTCAAATACTGGAGAAGAAGTTAAGCTTTCTGATTTCGAAGGGAAATTCGTTGTTCTTTATTTTTATCCGAAAGATATGACTCCGGGATGTACAACAGAAGCTTGTGATTTCCGCGATCAGCATGAAAGTTTTAAAGAGCTTGATGCTGTAATTTTAGGTATTAGTCCTGATCCGGTTGCACGTCATCAGAAATTTATTGATAAGCATGATCTTCCATTTTTACTTCTAGCAGATGAGGAACATAAAGTTGCTGAACTTTATGACGTATGGAAGTTAAAGAAAAACTTTGGTAAAGAATATATGGGAATTGAACGTTCTACGTTTGTTATTAATAAAGAGGGGGAGCTTTTAAAAGAATGGCGCAAAGTTCGTGTTGCAGGTCATGTTGAAGAAGCCCTTCAATTTATTAAAGAGCAATAAAAAATAAAAACCGCTGTGAATCAGCGGTTTTTATTTTTCTTTAAACACGTTTGAAATTGATATATAGTTTGAATAGTGATAATATTTCGTTAATATATCTTCATCAATGCTAAAGCTCACTTCTTCATCTGCATCCATTTTGCATATTAAGAATGAGCTTTCTTGTTTTCTATAAACAAAGAGGTAGGGAGGAAATAGGGAGATGAAAGTGTTTTGGTTTATTCCAACATCAGGAGACGGTCGCTATTTAGGAACATCAAAAGGTGGCCGTGAGACGAGCTTTGATTATTTAAAACAGCTTGCAAGAGCTATTGATACACTTGGCTATCATGGAGCATTGCTGCCAACAGGGAGGTCTTGTGAAGATGCATGGGTAACAGCCTCTTCTTTGCTCAGTGAAACATTGAGGATGAAATTTTTAGTTGCTTTGAGACCAGGCCTTATGTCGCCGGCTGTTGCAGCCCGGATGGCTGCGACATTTGATCGATTTTCGAACGGTCGCCTTCTAATTAACATTGTGTCAGGTGGAAATCCTTCTGAACAAATTGGAGATGCACTTCAGGTAAAGCATGAAGAGCGCTATGAACTAACACGAGAGTTTCTACATATTTGGACATCTTTAATGAGAGACGGGAAATCAGACTTTTCAGGAGAGCATATTACAATTAACGGAGGTAGACTTGTTTATCCACCTATTCAATCTCCTTATCCTCCAATTTACTTTGGAGGATCATCAAGCAAAGCACTTCCTATTGCTGCAAAGTTTGCAGATGTTTATTTAACTTGGGGAGAGCCTGTTGAACATGTGAGAGAAAAAGTAGAAAAAGTGAAAGCTCTAGCAGCGGAGCAAGGAAGAACCGTTAAGTTTGGGATTCGCCTTCATATGATTGTGCGTGAGACAGCAGATGAAGCATGGAAATCAGCAAATGAACTTATTCAATATGTTGATGAGGAGCTTATTGAAAAAGCCCGCCAAGAAATGGGGCGTCATGATTCAGAGGGGCAACGTCGTATGCTTGCTCTTTATAGTGGAGATCGAAATGGCCTTGAAATTCGCCCTAACCTTTGGAGCGGAATAGGTCTTGTCCGGGCTGGTGCTGGTACAGCGCTTGTTGGAGATGCTAAAACAGTAGCAGAGCGTATGAAGGAATACGAAGAAGCAGGGGTTGATACATTTATTTTGTCTGGATATCCGCACTTAGAGGAGTCGTACCGTGTAGCTGAACTTCTTTTCCCACACCTACAATTAGAAAAACATGAAGAGCAAGCTGCAAAAGCTATAGCTTCTCCTGGAGTTATGATTGCTGACGACGTAAAACCTACTAAAAATTAAGCGACAGGGAGCAGGGGAGATATGGAGAATCAAAATATGTTATTTACTTTATTGTCTTGCCTATTTTTTGTCCTCCTTTTAGGAATATGGACGTATAAGAAAACAAAAGGATCAAATTCAACTACAGAAGGTTACTTTCTAGCTGGCAGAGGAATGTCAGGAGGATTTATTGCTGGAGCTCTTATCCTGACGAACTTGTCAGCAGAGCAAATGGTTGGGTTAAACGGTCAATCATATGGAACAAATATGACGAACATGGCATGGGAAGTCACAGCCGTTTTTCCGATTGTTATTATGGCTTTGCTTCTTCTTCCTCGTTATCTTGGAGGAGCTTTTACAACGCTGCCTCAATTTCTGAGAGATCGTTATGATGAAGGAGTAAGACGCCTTGTTGTTCTTTTATTTATGCTAGGGTATGTGCTTGTCACCATTCCCTCTACGCTATACTCCGGGGCTCTTGCCGTATTGAAAATGTTTGATGTTCCTGCTCTACTTGATATCTCATATTCACAGTCTATCTGGGTTATGGTATGGATTATTGGCCTGCTTGGCGCTGTGTTTGCAATATTTGGCGGAATGAAAGCTATTGCGGTATCAGATACTTTTATTGGCATTGGTCTTATTATTGTATGTACATTCATACCGGTTATTGGTCTCTATCAGCTTGGAGATGGAAGTATAAGCGAGGGAGCTCGTATTGTTTCAACAAATCATACAGAAAAACTTAATGCAGTTGGATCAAGTACAGACTCTGTTCCGTTTCTAACGATTTTCACCGGGATGATCTGGGCAAATCTTTTTTATTGGGGAACAAATCAATATGCTATTCAGCGTACGCTTGGTGCAGCGAATTTAGCAGAAGGACAAAAAGGCGTATTATATACAGGTTTTTTTAAACTACTTGTTCCTGTATTCATGATGGTTCCAGGAGTTATTGCCTTTCATATGTATGGAGGTGGATTGCAATCTGTTGACCTTGCTTTTCCAACGCTTGTAGCTAATACGCTACCTTGGTATTTACAAGGATTCTTTCTTGTTGTGCTTCTCGGTGCCGTATTTAGTACCTTTAATGCTTTAATTAACTCAGCAGCAACAATGTTTGCGCTAGATGTTATTCAGCCATTAAAACCAACTTTGTCTGATCGAAAACTTTTAGATTTAAGTAAATGGTTTAGCGGTGTTTTAGCAATTGCAAGCTTTTGTATTGCCCCCTTGTTAATGTATGCTCCAGATGGGCTTTGGGAGTTAATCCGTCGTTTTACAGGTTTCTTTAATATTCCGATCATTGCTGTTGTTCTTGTTGGAATTTTTGCACGAAAAGTTCCTGCAGTAGCTGCGAAAGTGGTTATTATTTTTCATGTTGTCACATATTACATGTTGATTTGGGGAATGAATCAATTGTTTGATATTCCTATTAATATTAATTACATTCATGTTTATGGAATCTTGTTTTTTACAGAGATTGTGATAATGCTTGCTATAAGCCGAATATCACCAAGGAAAGAAGCATGGAAGTTCACACCAAAACCTAAAGTGGATATGAAACCATGGAAATACTCCTTATTTACTTCTATTGTTTTAATCGGATTTGTATTTGCTTTTTATCTTGTGTTCTCACCAATTGGACTAGCATATAAACAGGGATATGTTTCTCCTTACTTTTGGCCGAGTTTAGGTTTGTTATCAATTGTAACGATAAGTATTGCGATTTTGTCAGTGAAAAAGTGGAATAAGAAATATGGCTCCTATATAGAGAAGACGACGAGTTCTGCTAAAACAATATCTTCATGAGTAACGCCCTCTTGCTCATTAGGGGGCTTTTCTTTTTCAAGCGATTCTAAGTATGTTACATTAATATGGAAACGTAAAGGGGGAGTTTAAGATGAGAGATTCACGCATTAGCACATTAGCAAGTTTGCTCACACATCATTCTATTAAGGTGAAAGAAGGAGAGAGGGTATTAATTAAAGCACATCTTATTGCACGCCCACTTGTCCTTGAATTAATTGATGAGATTTATAAAGCTGGTGCTTACCCTTATGTGGATATTTTAGATGATGAGATTTCAAAGCATATTGCAATGGGATATGAAAAAACACAGCTTGAAACAAGTGCTGCTTGGGAAATGCAAAAATATAAAGATGTAGACTGTGTCATTGCTGTTATTGGAGAAGAGAACGATGCAGAATTAGCAGAAGTACCTTCTGAGAAACATCGAATTCGTGGAGAGGTAATGAAGCCTGTTCAACAATTTTACATAAACAATAGAAGATGGACGCTTTTGAATTATCCAACAAAAGCGCTCGCTCAAAAAGCAGGTATGAGCACATCACGCTTTGAAGATTATCTACTTGATGTTTGTACAATTGACTACAGTAAAATGTATGAAGCAATGAAACCTTTAAAAGAGTTAATGGAAAGAACGGATAGAGTACGATTAGTTGGCAAAGGGACTGATTTATCTTTTTCAATTAAAGGAATAGAAGCAATTATGTGTGCTGGGGAAGCAAATGTGCCAGATGGGGAAGTTTTTACAGCACCTATCAAAGACTCTGTTAATGGAACGATTACATTCAATACACCTTGTCCATACCGTGGAACAACGTTTACAGATGTCTCACTTACATTTGAAAACGGAAAAATTGTAAGAGCAGAAGCGGATAAAACAGAGAAACTGAATGATATTTTAGATACGGACGAAGGATCTCGCTATGTTGGAGAATTTGCTATTGGCGTTCATCCTCTTATTCAAGAGCCAATGGGAGATATTTTATTCGATGAGAAAATTGGTGGAAGTCTTCATTTTACTCCAGGAGAAGCTTATGAAGAAGCGGACAACGGAAACCGTTCAGCAATTCACTGGGATATGGTTCTTATCCAGCGACCTGAATACGGCGGAGGCGAGATTTACTTTGATGATGTTTTAATTCGTAAAGATGGCGAATTTGTATTAGAAGAATTAAAAGGCTTAAATAGAGACAATCTTCTATAAAATCGGCATTTGTCTATGAACAAATGAGAGATTTCTTCATATAATAAAAATATGAAGAATACCTCCTCAGGTAAATAATAGTAGAAGGCACAAAGCGTGAAATGCTGTGTGCCTCTTTTTTTGTCGTATAATAAGAAAAAGTAGGATAAAATAGAAAGAGAAACAGTGGATTTCAAAAGGCCAGAAGTTGACAAAACAAGCTTAGCAGATGTACACTAATTATAAACATTATAAAGTAAGAATTTTTTTAGAAGAGAGGTGCATGGCGGTGGCAACAACAGACGATTTAAAAGAGGCTTTGGATGTACTTAAGGGTACTGGGGTTCGGATTACACCGCAACGTCATGCGATTTTAGAGTACCTAATTAATTCTATGTCTCACCCTACTGCAGATGAAATTTACAAAGCATTAGAAGGTAAGTTTCCTAATATGAGTGTTGCAACGGTTTATAACAATCTCCGCGTTTTTCGTGAAGCAGGAATCGTTAAAGAATTAACATACGGCGACTCTTCAAGTCGATTTGATTACGTAACAACTCAGCATTATCATGTTATTTGTAATGATTGTGGGAAAATTGTTGATTTTCATTATCCAGCTTTGAATGAAGTAGAAGCACTTGCTGCGCATATTACGAACTTTGAAGTTAGTCATCATCGTTTAGAGATATATGGAACATGTCCAGAATGTGCAAAAGATAAAAAAACAGTCGAAAGCTGATCGTACGACATGATCAGCTTTCTTTTTTCTTTCTATTATATTTCTCATTGAATTCTTTTCCTTCTAGGGAAGGATCAAGTGTAAGAGGCTCTCTACAATACATACACATGTCTACACGCCCTAATACTTTTGTATACTTTTTGCATTCAGGGCATACAACTTGGACGGCTTTAGTAGAAAGCATCCCAATCCAAAAATAAACAACAGTGCTGCCAATAATACATAAAAGACCAAGGAGCATAAAAAGGGTCATTAATAGCATTGATTCTCTAAAAAAAATCCCCACATACATAACAATAAAACCAATAAACACAAGACTTAAAGCGAAAGTGCGAATTTTATTAATTTTACTCGAATATTTAGTAGCCATGAAAGCCCTCCCTTTTTCTTATCATACCATAGGAAATGGCACATTTTTCTCATGAATTATCGCCTAATAGAAGAGGATTTCGACAATGGCTGTCGAAAGAAGAAGAATACCGAAGTTCCCTTCAAAGTGAAACGGAATTTAAATGTTGGAGGAATTATGATATGGAAGATATACTGCGCCCAATTTATCAGGAAAGAGCAAGTAATCGTGATACATTAGGGGTTTTGCTTATTGAAAAGAGTAAGTCAAGTTTACCTGTCACAGATAATCAAGATGCATTACTCGTTGTAATTGTTAAAAAAGCTGAAGTTCCGCTTTTTATTAAACACTATCATCGTCACGATACAACTGCTGCCCTTTATACCGTAACAGAGGAACAGCTTTATGATTGGTTAACAAACGGCAGCAATCGTCGAGTTGTAGACTGGATCTTTAATGGGCAAATCCTTTTTGATCGAAATGAGTACTTAGAAACTTTAAAAAAGCAGCTTGATGAATTTCCTTACTATGACCGCTATAAGAAAATAGGAATTGAGTTCGCGAAGCTTATTCGTCGGTTTATAGAAGGAAAAGCGTTTTTTACAAGCGGTAATCATTTAGATTCCTTTAATCATATGGTTCACGCTTTACATCATTTAGCTCGTCTTTCAGTTTTAGAGCATGGATTTCATCCAGAAGTAACGGTATGGAGTCAAGTGAAGAAACTTGAGCCTGAGGTTTATAAATTGTACGAGGAGCTTGTAGAAAGCAAAGAGGGAATTGAAAAACGTCTTGAACTGCTTTTCTTAGCGAGTGAGTTTTTATTAAATCAGCGCATTGATTTAGGCTCAAAACATCTTTTATCCGTCATGAAGCAAAAACAGGAACCGTGGACATTTCAGCAGCTTATGACAGAGGAAGAGATAGGGCCTTATAGTATTGACTTAGGAATTGTGTTAGATTTTCTTGTTGAGAAAGAGCTTGTCTTTATTTATGAAGAAGAAACAAAAGGGAAAAATATATATCACAGATACTATACAACAAGATAATATAGATAGGGTCTTCTAGCATTCAGCAAGGAGACCCTCCCTTATTTCTAAAAAAATAAAAAAAAATGAAAATAACTGTTGACGATTCTTTTTTATCTTGGTATAGTATTACTTGTCGCTGCTACGGTAGCACAAAACGGAAATTGAGTAAAAAAATATTTCGAAAAAGTTGTTGACACACTTCGGAAGAAGTGATAAGATGTAAAAGTCGCTGTTAACGACAAATGAAAAGATTGACCTTTGAAAACTGAACAAAATACGTCAACGTTAATTCTATTTTTAAAACAACGTTTCTTATAAGAAACAACAAGCTATGGACATCGAAAGATGAAACCAAACTTTCTATGGAGAGTTTGATCCTGGCTCAGGACGAACGCTGGCGGCGTGCCTAATACATGCAAGT